>JANYCR010000224.1 GCA_025360185.1 Leptospiraceae bacterium
GGATCTGGGCGTATTATGCTTCTAATAGAGATGGCGGAGAGGGGTTATTCGACATTTACCGTGTAAAAGTTCCAGAAGAAATGCGTAAGCCTTACCTTTTTGATTTGAGTGGTCTTGTAATTGATGGCTCAGAAGATATTATGATTGGGATTGCATCTTCCATTAAAATATCGAATAATAAAGGCGTTGTAAGTATAATTACCTCCGAACGAATCGGTGGAGATATTTCTAAAGATAATCCTAAAAATTTTGCAACGAAGCTATTTACAAATTCTCTGTATAAAATCGAAGTCTCAGCGCCCGATTATTATCCAACAGAATTTTCTTTAGACCTCCGTGGCTCTGTTGGTTTTAAAAAATCTAAATATGTAAAAATTGTTCTCATGCCTATCAAGAAAGAAGAAGCAGTAGAACCTCCAGCAAAGGAAATAAAACCTAGTGATACGCCTAATGATGCAAAAAAAACTCCGGCTAAGACTGATAAACCGACTACTGATGAGAAAAAACAGGAAGGTCTAATTGTTATACTTAGGGATTACAAAACAAAAAAAGAAATCTTAAATGGCTCTGTAACAGTTTTTACGGAAACAGAAAAGAAAGGAATTTTACTCAAGAAAGAAAAAGAAAAATTCATTTTAGCAGAGAGACCAGCAAAGAGTTTTGAATTGCATGGAAAAGCCACTGGTTACCAAGATGAGACTTTAATCATTAAAGAAGGAGATTATACTTCTTCTGGAAACATGACAATTGAAATCTTTTTAAGAATGACAAAGGACTTTGAGAAAATTTATAATACAATCGTATATTACGAATTTAATGAATACAAATTAACGGCAGAGCAAATAAAAATACTTGATAAGTTTGTGGCATATCTTAAATTGAACGCCCTAGATTTATTTGAAATCGGCGGACATACAGACAATATTGCTAGCAAAGACTTTAATTTGAAGTTGAGCGAAAAAAGAGCAGAGCTTGTGAAAGAATACCTTGTTTCAAAAGGCATTGATGCGAAACGAATTACAACAAAAGGATATTGGTATTCTCAGCCCCAAGCTGATAATGAAACTGAAGAAAGTCGCGCAAAGAACAGAAGGGTGAGTTTTAGAAAGTTAAACTAGAGGATAAAACAAATTGGCTATAGATACAAAACCAGCAAAAAAAGAATCTTTCAGAAAAATGACAACGATTCATCAGGCTCCTAGAGAATGGGAGTCTGTTGAGACTAATGTCGATAAAATGTTAGAGCATGTATCTCAAAACCATCTCTTGAAAGATCCTTTTATCAAACAATATAGCGGCAAACCAACAATTGCCGTTAAACCAACCAATACAAAAAATTCTTTTGTGATTGAAGTTTTAAATGAAAATACACTGTCCGCAGATCGCGAAATTGTATTATACAAATACGCGAGGGAAAAATACTTTGAATTAGTTTTTGAGCGTGTAAGTTCAAGAGATAAGGCTCACGCTTGCACACTTAGACAGGTAAAGATTGCGAAACATACACGACGAGTAGAGCGTTTCATAACTGAAACAAATCCAGTACACGCAGGAAATTTTTTAGTAGCGAAGATCGACTTAGACATAAAGACAGCGCTTGGATTTTCAACGGAAGTAATTTTTAGTGAAGTGGATAAAACGCTTAAGGCAAAGTATCCGCGCTCTAAGATTGTGCCTTTATTTAACCGGCACGATTTAAAAGAAGAAGAAGAACTTATATTAAAACATGGGCTTCCGATTTTTATATCAAATACTGCAACTATGGAATCGTCGAAAGACATACCAACGTTTGATCTAAAAAATTATTATGAAGAAGAATTTATTTTAGAAGAGAAAATTGCCGCGTTACGAAAAGATATGATTCAATCTTTCATTTACTATCCCATTATTTTCAAATCTTCTAATGCAGAGGTAATTATTGGTTATTGTTATAACGAAAGCCAAACTCCTATAACCCAAGGAAACCTGGAATATTTTGAAATCATTGCCTATACAATCAAGAAACGAATTATGGATTCAAGCACCGCGACAATAGATGAAAAACAAAATATTCTCAATGTTTCCGAGCATGGAGTTCTTATTGAGGTAACATCTGATTATATTTTCCAAGCTCTTAAGACAAAGCCTACCTTTTCGATGGACATTGTTTTTAAAATGACCATACCAATGCGATTTTCCTTATACGCAAAGCATATATACAAAATAGAAAATACATATTATATTGGAGCAGAGATTACGGGCTCAAGCAACGAGGAAAAAGGATTCGACAAATACAAGGACATTGTAAGAGCATTCAAATAAAGAGTCCTAGACTCCTCGGTTTGAATACAATTGAGTAAATCAGAAAAAAAAATATCTACAGAAAATTATAAGGGTACACGTGATTTTTATCCTGATGAGATGCGATTTCGCGCGTGGATGTTCGGTGTTATGCGACGCACTGTTCAGCATTACGGTTATGAAGAGTATGATGCTCCCCTTCTTGAATCTTACGATTTATATAAAGCTAAGACAGGCGAAGAAATTGTTGGTCGTCAGCTCTATGACTTCATCGACAAAGGCGAGCGCCATGTTGCGATTCGCCCCGAGATGACTCCTTCTCTTGCGCGCATGGTAGCAGCGAAAAATCGTGATTTGCCTAAACCAATTCGGTGGTATTCGATTCCTAATCTTTGGAGATACGAAGCACCTGGTCACGGGAGACTCAGAGAACACTGGCAGTTAAATGTAGATATTTTTGGTATTAATTCCTTTCAGGCTGAGGTAGAAATTATTAAACTTGCCTGTGATATTTTATTTGCTTTTCGCGCACCAAAAGGAAGTTTTAAAGTTAAGATTTCTCACCGCAAAATTCTATCCGGTTTCTTGAAAAATTCTCTAGGGTTAAGTGGGGAATCCGATCAAGCAATTGCAAAAATTTTAGACAAAAAAAATAAAATTACGAAAGAAGAATTTGAAACACAGGTTAAGGCGTATTTACCTGAGCCGGAGAAACAAATTGAATTAATTTATAAATACCTAGCGTCATCTATTCAGAATATTTCTGAAATTGGTGGGATTGAACCTGAAGTCATAATAGAGATTAACCGCTTGTTTGATACCTTAGGCAAATTAGGATTAGCTGATTATATCGAATTTGATCCTTCTATTATAAGAGGATTTGATTATTACACTGGGTTTATCTTTGAAATCTTTGATACGAACCCAGAAAATAAACGTTCTCTTTACGGTGGCGGAAGATACGATAACTTAATCGGACTTTTTTCTAATGAAGAATTATCTGGAATTGGCTTTGGTCTGGGTGATGTTACGTTACAGAATTTTTTGAAATCGCATAATTTAATTCCAGATTTAAAGAGACATGCAACCATATTTATTCCACTCATGGATGATTCTATTTCTGTAGACATATTACAATTAGCCGGAGAATTACGTAATGAGGGAATCGCCTGTGAAGTGATGCTTGAGGCAAAACAGAAATTTGGAAAGCAATTAGCAATTGCAGAAAAAAAAGGCTACCGCTATGTTTTAATTTTAGGCGGCGATGAAATACAAAAAGGTGTGGCTAATCTAAAAGATCTAGTTTCCGGCGAACAAAAAACACTTAATAGGCAAAGTCTTGCGCAAGACTTAAAGAAAGAACTACTTCTTTGATTAACAAACTCATACAAATTGACTTAACTATTTCTAGGTTTATTCACGATAAAATTAAGAATAAGACTCTAGATAGAATCTTATCTAAGATCAACAAAGGTGAGACGTTAGGCGTTATACTCGTAGCCTCTTTCTTCTTTTACACAGAATATAAATTTTACTGGGTAATTCTACACGTCGGAGCTGTTACATTTCTTGCAGATAGGTTTGTTTTATTCTTAAAGAAAACTATTTCTCGTAAACGACCTCTAATCAAGGTTATGAATAACGAAGACAAGAATCCGGACATGAAGCACTCTTTCCCTTCAGCCCATGCGGCTAATTCGATGGTGTCGATTTTTATTTTAGTTACGGTTTATCATTATTCACCGTTCTTTTTTGCTTTTTCGATATTTGCTGGCGTTGGTAGGCTAATTACACTTCATCATTTTCTGATTGATATTCTAGGGGGTTGGTTGATTGGTCTTTTGATTGGTCTTTTAAATTTGGGAATTATGTATTTGATTTTGTCTAGGTAAGCGCTTTTAGGTTTTCAGGCAAGAAATAAAAAAACTAACCTATGCTCGCAAGGTTAAGGAGAGAGCAAAGGTTAGATAAAGATGTACGAGATGTTATTACTCTTCTAATTTAGCTAATTTTTGGTATTCAGCAGGAGAGTAGTTATTTGCTAAATTTTCGTAGCTAACGGCTAATTTGTCTAATGCGTTAGCAAGATTTAAAAGTCTTTTAGTTCTTAGATCTTGAGTAAGTGCTTTACCACCATAATTCACTTGAGCCATTTCTCTGTAAGATTCAGCTAGTTTTTTCTTTTCGGATGCAACTGATGCTAAATAATGTGATACAGCAGACTTTTGTTCTTTTGTAACTGCACCTTCGATGAGTGCTTTTTCTAAGAGTGAACTTTCTAAATCTGTGCTTACTGAGAAAATTGGGCTTGTAATTAGGCTAAGTGCTGCAATTGCTAAAGTGATTGTTAATTTTTTTTTCATGATTCATATCCTCTTGTCTATCATTTCTTTTTTTCAGCATTCCGCTGATTCATTTATACTATTGCACAAACTGTGCCAAGTATTTTAAACTTAAATTTAATCTTAAAATTAGCAAGTTACTCGGAAACGGGGAACGAAAATTATGTCTATTTGATGCGTAAAATGGGCGTTAATGCCATTTTAACTAAATGTACTTTTAAATTGTAAGGGCGAATCCCCAAAAAAAGATAAACCCCTCTTTATAGTTTCATTCAAATTAATCTAAAAAGATTAAATTTAATCGCTTAAAAATTGAATTTCATGATTATTTTTAATCTTATACTG
>JANYCR010000232.1 GCA_025360185.1 Leptospiraceae bacterium
CGCTTTCTTTTAGGAGATTTTCCTGAAAGTTTGTGTCTAGCATAGCTACTAGCTCTTTTTATTTTTCCATTTTTTGTAAATTTGAACCGTTTTGCAGCGGATCTGTTTGTTTTCATCTTTGGCATTTGATTGTCCTAACTAAAATATTCCTTTTATTTTGGGTTAATTAAAACCACAATTTGTTTACCGTCATGTATTGGAGATTTTTCAGGAACTCCATGATCTTTTAAATCATCTATCATTTTTACTATAACGTTCATCCCTAATTCAGCATGGGCAAGTTCTCTTCCCTTAAAACGAAGAGTAACTTTTACTTTATCGCCTTTCATTAAAAATTCTAAGGCTTGTCTTTTTTTGATTTCATAATCATGAATGCCAATTCTAGGACGAAGCTTAACTTCTTTAATTGTAATAACGTGTTGCTTTTTCTTTGCTTCTCTACTCTTTTTTAAAAGCTCAAAACGAAACTTTCCATAATCAATAATCTTTACAACAGGTACATCTTGACCGACAGAAACTTCAACGAGATCTAAACTTTCCTCTGCTGCTTTTTTAAGAGCACTTTCAAGAGTAACAACCTCAGAACCTGTATCACTAACTAATCGTACATTTGGTCCTGAAATCTGTTCATTGATTTTAGGAGTGTTGATTTTATCGTTCGTTCTAATATTAGGCTTTTTATGCATTCATTCTCCGGATTGTTTAACATCATTTTTGCTATGGAAACAAATTCAAGAAATTTTTTGTCTTGTACTGTAAATTGCAGTAGAAAAGACTACATTTGTATTCCTAATTAGCAATTTTGTCTATAAACTAGTAAGATTCCTAGATTTGCACGTTTACGAAAGATAAATGATTGGCGATATGCATTGCATGGGCTTGATCATAGTCTGGTTTTGATAATTCACCGTATGCGAAATGCATTTTTAATTCTCCGGAAAAGTTCTTAAAATCTTCTATTGCTTTGTATAAGCGAAGCATTGCTTCCTTTTCATCTCCGACCTTTGAAATCTCAGGTGCTTTTGGAATGGGAGCATTCAAATCATGGCTCATATAACCACGTGATGAAAAAATACTAGATGCAATCTTTCCCGCAGTCATTCTAAAAATGGCAGGCTTATTTTCGGGATAGCCGGTTAGCGAATACTCAATACTTTGCGCACAGTGATTGAGTATTTGAAACCAAGACCATTCTCCGTTGGGAGCAATTTCTTTTGCGGTTTCCAGTTTTTTTAATTCTTTCAACGCATCTTCTAAATTTGCCAATCGTATTTTTCTATCCATCTTATCTGCCTCATTGCTACAAGATATATTAGATGCAGCAATATAAGTAATTGCTACGGCTGTCCCAGTTTTCACTAAAAAATCTTTTCTATTTATTTCTTGCATCGATTATCCTCATACTTGTTTTCTTAAGTAGCTTTTGAATTAAGTAAGCTCCTGAATATAGACCTGTGTAAAGTAAAATACTTTTTTTTGCAACGCTCAAATGGGGATTCTTTTTTTCTTCCAGGCTTAAATTGGTCTCGTAGCCTTCTGTGATTGTAAGAATAGTTCTTTGAACACTCATTCCAATCACTTCGTTGAGGTTTTTTTTTGACGAGACTTCTTCATCTATTTGATTCATTTTAGATAATAGCTCGTTTATTTCTTTTGCAGAGTTTTCTTTTTTTTGAATCAAAGAATAAATTTTTTCTGCAAGCTCTTTTCCTTTTTTTAATGTGAGAGTAAATTGCTTTAACTCGGAATAAATTTCATTTGTTTCTTTTACGAATGTTTCAAATTCAAATAACTTCTTTGCGGAGATTTCGGTCTGCGCCGCAATTTGTCTTTTTGCGGCTTGGACTTTTTCTATTTGATTAATGGATTTTGTTTCAAAGCTTTCGCTAAAAGTTTTTCTTGGAACTTCCTGTATTCTTGCGCCCTTATTTGAGAGGTTAATCCAGTTTCTCCCCATTGCGCGATCGGAAAACCATTTTTGAAAAATTTGCATCTTCTCATTTGAATGGTATTCTTCTCCATCATAACCAATAGATTTTAATTTGGGAAGTGCAGTTAATTGGTTGAAATTGTGTTTTTCTCTTCTAAAATAACGGCTTTCTTTAAAGTTCAATCTCTCTTCTAGAATTGCACCCCGGCAATGCGCATATCCATTCGTGAATGCCAAATCCTGTCCAACAAAGTAAACGTTAGACGCTCCCATTAGCTCGGCAAGGCTTACTGCATTTGTCGAAACCGATCCACCAAATGGAATATCGCCTGCTTCTACTTGTAAATGTTTTGTATAAATTTGGAGCAGGGGGAAAGGAGAAGAGGTGAAGAAACCAGTTTTAAATTTATCTGAAAGTCTGAGTGTATGGTAACTAGATGTAGGATCAAATACGATGTATCCGCTGCCAGAATATCCTTCTAAATAGGAGCTATTTAGAGCTTGCGGGTCTACACTGAAAATTAAATCTGGATCAATTCCAGCACCGACTAATACATGTAATGCGGTGTCGACTGCAATTAAGATAAATCTATCTCGGTATTTTTTAATGTCTTTTAAGCTTTCATAAAGACTGGGACCTGCACCGGAAACAACGATTGGAATGTCTTTAGCAATTCCAAACAAATTAGAAATAGGGGCGAGGTGATGGATTTCGGTAAAATTTTGAATTAAGTTACGAGTCCATATTTTTTCGAACCGACTGAGTGTTGCGATGTTCACATCTTTTTTCTGAAAGAATTTTTCGCAGATATATTTACACTCAGTGTAATCAGCTTCTTTCCAGGAAACGCTCGGTCTATGAGGAATGAATGTGACGGGTAATACGGATATGCCTTTAAAAGTTGAGAACAAAGAGTCCTCGGTAAAAGGTTTGGTTAGAATTTTTAATTGTCCTGATTCTAAGTATTGCGAATAATCGTGAATAGATAAAGCCTGTTTTAGAATTTCTAAATAGCATTCCATCCAAATGACTTGCACGTTTGGTAAATGCAGAGCTTCCCGAATCACATAGCCGAGCCCTGCGCCGAAGAAGATGTAGACTTTTTTCTCTTCCGATTTCTTTAATCCATCAAGAAGACGTTTGGCTTCAACCATTGGATCGTGTTTGCTATGAAAATAGATTCCATCAATCAGTAAGTTTTCCAAACCGGATTTTGTTTTTTCGGTAGTTCCTATAAGGCTAGAATTTATAATTCTCTCGGATAATTCTTTTGTTAGATGAGGGATGTTTTTTTCTAGGATATCTGACATGGAGGCGAATACTTTTTAATCTTTATACGATAAGCATTGCCATTCTCTTTTTTTGCAACTAAATTATCTACTTGCATTTCTGCTCATAATTACAAACTTTTGTAACATGGAAACCGAAAATAAAACCTACAATACATTACAAGAATTCTGGCCCTTCTATTTATCCGAGCATTCTAATCCTTTCAATCGAAGATTGCATTTTATCGGCTCTACATTTGCTCTCATCTTTATTGTGATGACAGTTATTAGCCTTCATTGGTATTTTCTATTAGCCGCATTGTTTAGCGGGTATGGCTTTGCCTGGATTGGTCACTTCGTTATAGAAAAGAACAGACCGGCTACTTTTAAGTATCCTCTAAAATCATTTATCTCAGATTGGCGCATGTATTTTGCTATCTTAACATTTCAAATTGATAAAGAAATGGAGAAGTATTCGATTAAGAATAAATGATTTTATATATAAATTAGTGATAGTTTTGCTTTATATTAAAAAAGACAGGTCTCAGACCTGTCTCTACGTTTCTTAAAAAATCTATAATGCAAATCAATACTTTAAAGCCGCTCGCAAATAATTACGAGTATGTGCTCCGAAAGATTTCATCATGATAATTAAAAAATCATCCACCTCTTTTTTTTCTGGAGAAACATCTTTGACATCTTCGTATCGAACTTCATAATCTAAAAATTTAAAAACATTTTCCCAGGATTCTAGTTTCGAGTCTAGTTCGCTTGCTCTCGAGTTTGATTCTTTCGATAGAACATTTCGGATATAATCTTTGTTAAACTCTCCATATGCAACGTCTCCGCTGATATCAGAGAAAGCGCGTAACATCAAGTTATCCGTTTCTTTGTTTTTAAAAATACTATAAAACCATTCGAATTGATAATGTTCGATTGCGGTATGTCTATCTGCCACTCTTTTGATGATTGCATTCTTTGCTCCATCGAGTCCTACCATTGAAATTATATTAGTAAAAAGCATTCTAGTTACACCCACTCCCGGAACAAGCGTTGTGTGATAGGGCTGTGTTAAATCTTGCACAAAGTGTAATCCCCAACCTGTAAACCTGTAACCCCAATAAGGATGACCGGTTTTAAATGCATATCTTGCGAGACTTAAATATTGATTCATACGATATTCGGGTAGAGTTCGTTTTATAAATCCTCCCGCCGCGTAAACAATTCCCGCTTCATGATAAAACCCCATGTGAAAGGGAGCCTGGCTAGAATACTCAAAGCGTTTGTCGCCAAATGGTTGTTTGCCGAAGCCATATATTTTTCCTTGTTCGGTAATGTTTCCTTTCCCGAGTTCTATTTCGCTATCTGCATATAATCCAATATCATGACCGTAATCAGGCTCGTCTGCCGCAGTTGCTAAAACAATAAGGGGACTAACGTTTGATTTTGGCTTTAGTGTTTTATAAACCATTCTATTGAAAAATTTAATGTCTTTATAAACACTTATGTCTTCGATGGGAAAATTTTCTGCCTTAGAAATATTTGTTCCTGGAAGCTCTTGTGTGTAATAGGCGAGTCGAATTTCTGGGTTTAGTCGGAGAGCCATTAAAAAATTCTTTCGTAAATTCTGTTTGTCGTTTGGATCAAAGATGATTGTGTCAGGTTTAGGTGGATAATTTAGAATATTCGCACGAGCAAATTCTTCTTGCTCTTTAAGCAAAACGGCAAGTCCTTGGCTTTCTTTTTTTAAGAAGTCCTCAAAGGATTCAACTTGCACTGGCTTTGCATCTTTTACTTCGGGCATATTAGCGAGTGCCGGGTATGTTCCGAGGGTATGATCGGTCCAAGCTTGCAATCCTAGCGTTGACAGAATTGCCAATGCCAATGAAATAATAATTCTATGATTTGCTTTCATTTGTTTTTTTCTTCTCCTGTTTTTACTTGTTCTACTAAGAATAAAAAAAGGCGTCAATGAAGTTTAGCCTTTCTTAAAAAAAATTCAATTGACATTTAAATTATAGTTATGATAAAGTACCAAGGATTTACGACTAAATATGAAACAAAATAAATTATTAATTGCCGATGACGATGGAATTATTTTGGAAGTTCTCCAAGGAACTCTTTCTAAAAAGTATGATATTGTTACCACTACAAGATCAAAAGAGGCTTTGGATTTATTTTTAAGTGACCCGACCCTTGTTTTAATCTTAGATTTGAATATGCCTGAGATTTCAGGAAAAGATTTGATGCTACAAATCTTTGCTGCTGGATATAAACCGAATATAATTTTTCTGACGGCAGAGAACGATGTAAAGACTGCGGTTGAATTATTTAAGACCGGCGCCCATGATTATCTTGTGAAACCTTTTAACTCTGTTGAGTTAATGAGTCGAGTAGACAAAGCATTTGAAATGGCAGAGCTTCGAATTATAAACGAGAATATCCAAAAAGAAAGAGATATTCGAATTGAACACCAATTAAACTGGAATCTATTTAAGGAAAATTTAATTAAAAAAGATATTGATAAATCCGACAGTGGGCTAATGGCTAACATCAATAGTAGCCTTATCCAAGGAGCCGGGCTTGGAACACTTGCACCGCTTGTGCAAATGATTCAGAGTTCTTCTAAGCTAGAAGACAATCATTATATAGTTGAAAAAGATCTTATGGATATGCTTTTTGAGAATACTCAATTTTCGAATAAGCTAATCTTCATAATTGGAGATATTAACTATGTAATTAATAATGATTTGCCCAAAGAGTCGATGACAATTTCTGATATTTATAAAATCATTGAAAATTCAATCCAGGAAATTTCCGGGTACCAAGCAGTGAGGAATAACGTTGTTAGACTCTCCGATAATACATTCTCTTCTAATACAAAAAAAATTAAGATCAATCAAGAATACTTTACAAAAGCAATCCAGGAATTATTATTCAATTCGTTTAAATTTTCTGAACCTAATAGTAAAATTTATATTTTATTTGAAATTATAAAAGATAGTTTTCATATTTCCATTTTAAATACTCCGGAAAAAGATACCAAGGAGCAAAACGGTATTCCCCCCGAATACCAAAATATTATTTTTGAACCATTCTTTAGAATCTCTCGACTGGTATATGATAAGTATCCGACACTTGATTTTGGTCTTGGACTATGCTACGTGGAAAAAATTATTCGCAACCATAAAGGTAATATTCGGACGGTTAACCTAAAGAATTCGCTTGAAAATACGGGGCGAGTTCTAATTGATTTTAATATGGAAATCCCTTTTGAGAGTGTTTAATGGTTTGCCTTGACAGGATTTTAAGGGATAATTAAGTTTAAAGTCGATGGAGCAAGTCAGTCCGGCAAAGCAGGATTTGCCGATTTAGCTCTTGGGAATTTTTCGAAATCCCTAAAATCCCCTGATTCCCCGGCGAAGGCGATGGTCGGCGAGAGCCGAAGGGTGGAAGAAAAGGGGACATTTGCCGAAGTTGTGATTGAGTTTAAGGGTCAGAACTCGGATGATTTGACTAAGAAATCAAATCGTCCAGATAAACTTTCTCCAGTAGACCAATGTTGGAAGTATCTATTCAATCATCCTGCGGCAAAATGGGGGATTGTTACTAACTTCAATGAGATTCGAATTTATAATAAAGAAAAAGGTCAGAATGTTTACGAGACTTTTTATTTTAATGTTCCGGCGGAATTTAAACCAATCGTTTTGTAGAGTTCATTAACAGCATCCGGTTTTAGATGGTAGTTTACAGCAATCACAGTCACAATATTTTGAAGGTCTTTGGAAGCCGCTTCCGCTTTTGTTTCTTCTTTTAATACACGCGTATCTATTTCAATCACTGATTGCACTAGCGGCATACGGAAATGTACCCCTGCATCTAAAACTCTATCTGATACAGCTCCTAAATTTACAATCACACCTCTATGACCGGGGCTAACAATGACGCATGGGTTGATGATAAAAATTAAAACTAACGCTGCAATTCCTAATCCAATTTTTGTATACGTGCTAGTGCCTCCGAAATTATTTATATTAATTACTTTTTCTACTGCCATGATATTCTCCTAAACTGAAATTCCTTCTGTTTATTTTATAATTATTCAGTAGAATGTAAATAGTTTTTTAGATTTCAAATTGACTGATTGTTATTACCTAGATTTCTAAGTAAAGAACTCATTTTGCGTTTAGAATGCGGAGAAATTGTAATTCGACTTTTACAATTTAAGACAA
The DNA here is from genome assembly GCA_025360185.1 of Leptospiraceae bacterium. GTDB lineage: Bacteria > Spirochaetota > Leptospiria > Leptospirales > Leptospiraceae > UBA2033. The sequence goes on from JANYCR010000232.1 coordinate 7,432, forward strand.
GTAACAATTAGAGGGAATATGTATACAAAAGAAGAAGCGCTTGTAAAAATCACCGAGTTAGTCAGACGTTTTGGAGAACAGATTGACTCTTACAAAAAATCCGAATACAATGAAACTCTCACGCGCCGTGATTTTATTGATCCATTTTTCAAAGCTCTGGGTTGGGACATGGACAACAAACAGGGCGCAGCTGAAAGTTACAGAGAAGTTATCCATGAAGATAAAATCAAAGTTGGTGGTGCAACCAAAGCTCCTGATTACTCCTTTCGATTGACTGGAGGCAAACGGCTATTCTTCGTAGAAGCAAAGAAACCAAGTGTTGCGGTTAAGGATGATATACTTCCAGCTTACCAAGTTCGTCGTTATGGTTGGAGTGCAAAACTCTCTATTTCTATCATCACTGATTTTGAAGAATTTGCAATATACGATTGCACGAAAAAACCAAACCCTACCGACAAAGCATCAGTAGCCCGTATCAAATACATTACGTTTAAAGAATATATTTCTGACTTCGATTTTCTTTGGAATACATTTAGTAAAGAAAAAGTCATTCAAGGAAGCTTTGATACTTTTATAAAAAGTGATACAAATAAAAAAGGCACAACGACTGTTGATAAAGAATTTCTAAACTCTCTAGACACTTGGCGAACTAGCCTTGCGACTAATATCAGTAAGACGAATTTAGAATTAAATGAAGATGAAATCAACTTCGCCGTCCAACAGTTTATTGACAGGATTATCTTTCTTCGAATCGCAGAAGATAGAGCAGTTGAGGAATACGGAACATTATTGTCCGCTGTAGGGGCAGGTTTGCAACAGCATGAGCGTGCCCATTCAAATAAGCGTACGCCAACGGATAACGAGTATTACACAAACCTAATCAAGCTGTATATGAAAGCAGATGACAAATACAACTCTGGCATTTTTGATTTCAAGAAAGATAGAATTTCTACAAAGTTAAATGTTGATAATAAAGTAGTAAAGGAGATTCTGACCGAACTTTATTACCCCGATTGTCCTTACGAATTCTCTGTATTATCCGTTGAAATTTTAGGTTCTGCATACGAACAATTTCTCGGAAAACAAATCAAGATTGATAAATCGCATAAGGCAAAGATTGAAGAGAAACCCGAAGTCCGTAAAGCTGGCGGTGTTTATTATACGCCTGAATACATAGTTGACTATATCGTGAAGCAAACAGTCGGTAAACTCATAGATGACAAAACACCAAAGGAAGTAGAGAAAATCAAAGTAGTAGACCCGGCTTGTGGTTCTGGTAGTTTTCTAATTGGGGCTTACCAGCATTTGCTTGACTGGCATAAAAATTATTATACAAAAAATAAAAAATCATGGACTTTAAAAGATTCTCCTCTCACTCCCGATGGAAATTTAACCACAGGAGAAAAAAGCCGAATTCTCCTCAATAATATCTTTGGTGTAGACATTGACGTAAACGCAGTAGAGGTAACAAAGCTTAGCCTCTTACTGAAATGTATGGAAGGAGAAACGGATGCAAGTATAAACAACCAACTCCGCCTATTCAACGAACGAGTATTGCCAACGCTCGACGATAATATTAAGAGCGGCAACTCCCTAATAGACACAGATTTTTATGATAGCGAACTCGACTTTGGCGGCGATAAAAAAATCAAACCATTTCACTGGCAGACTGCGTTTCCAGCAGTATTTAAACAAGGTGGTTTCGATGCGGTGATTGGGAATCCGCCTTATGTTTTAATTGAAGGAGAATTCAGGAATGACGAAATGCTCTCTTATTTTAAACGACAATATAAAAGTGCTTCATATAAAATTGACCTTTATCATTTATTTATTGAAGGCGGAATAAATCTATTAAAAGATTCGGGCAAATTAGGATATATCACTCCAAGTAATTTTCTTTCCAATAATGGACTTGTAGGGTTGCGAGAAACAATTTTAGAGAAATCGTATATTGAAATTCTTAATAACATTACAGGTAAAGTTTTCATTGGTGCGTCAGTGGATACAGCAATTTCTATTCTTGCAAAATCTCCAAACAAAAAGAAGTCGAAATTTATTCATTCAGATTGGGCGGACAGTAAATTGAATGAAAGTTTACTAGTTGAATTTGATCAGAATAATTTTAAATCAAACGAAGGTAAAATTTTTATTTCAACAAGCAAGAGTATAAAATTAAATGCCAAAACTTCTGATCTAGGTGATAATTATTTTGTAAAATTCGGAATGCAGCTTCGTGATAGAAAAAAATTTGAAGCTGATGTGATCACTTTAGAACAAAAGAAATTAATTACTAAATTTCATAGACCCTGTTACACAGGAAAAAATGTGACCCGATGGATAATGGAATATACAAACCTACTCGCCTATTTTAATAGAGAGGCTAAAAGCGGTGGTTGTTGGGATGAGAGTATACACAATGCAAATCCCAAAATTATAGTAAGACAAATCGGAGCAGTTCCTATTTGTGCGATTGATTTAAAAGGTTACTGCTGCTTAAACACTGTATTTATGATCGTTCCAAAAACGAAATCAGAAATTAATTTAAAATTTATCCTTGGCATTTTAAATTCTAAATTTATGAGCACTTATTGGACAAAAAACTTTTCTGACCTACGCCAAACTTTTCCTAAAATAAAAGGAAGCTATCTTGAAAAACTACCAATCAAAACCATCGACCCCAAGAACAAAACCGAACAACAACTCCATGATGAAATAGTAAAAAATGTAGATATACTTTTGAAGTTAAACGAGGAGTTACCTACGATTAAACTCCAGACGAAGATTGAGGAAGTTCAGTCTAGAGTCGAACGTGCAGAGGCTAATATCAATCAGGCGGTATATAAGTTGTATGGACTTACGAAAGAAGAGATTGAGATTGTGGAGATGGTGGAAAAATGATCCGAGTATATTTAGATAATTGTTGTTTTAATAGACCATTTGATGAGCAGAATAATATACAAATAAAAATAGAAAAGCATTTGTAGATAAGTGGGAGAAACTTTCTAAACTTTATATAGAGCCTACAGGTGAAATTATTAGAAAGTCTGAGTCATTTCAAAACTTTGGGATCAAAGAAAAAGACTCTATTCATATTGTTTGCGCCATAAAAGGAGCTTGCAATTCTTTCATTACAACTGATTATTTAATTCTAAAGAAAGGCAAAAATATTAAAGAAGTAAATATTGTAAATCCTTTGGAATTTATAACTTTTTTAGGAGAGACTAAAAAATGATAACAGATACTGAACTTCGGTTAAAGGGTAGTGAAATACTTTTAGATCAACTAGGACTTGTAGAAGCAGAAAGATTTATTGCCTTAATTCAAAGAGAGCCTTTTGACTATTCTTTATGGAGTCAAACACTTTTCAAAGGTCAATCCATAAAAGAAATTGTAGGGGATGCAAAGAGATATTTGAAGAAAAAAAGACCGCAAAATAAAAAATAGATGTAAATTTTCTTCCAATCAATATTCGCAGAAAAATTGTAAACATTTATTTCACCTTAATTCGATTAAAAAAAATCTTTTCAGTAAACGATTACAAAATTACCAAGTAATTACAGAGTTGTTGCAAAGAAATTATCGAATTTGCAAACTAGAGTTTAAATACTATTTTTGGAATAAGAGAATTTATGAGAGAGATAAAAACAGTTACAATCGTCGGAGCGAATGGCTCCATGGGTGCAGGCAGTGCAGCTATCGTTGCCGCGTTTGGAGAAGCGAAAGTTCATATGCTCGCAAGAGATCTTGATAAAGCAAAAGAAGGTATTACTAAAGCAATCAAGTCTGTAAGAACCGATACAATCAAATCCAGAATGATTCCTGGAACTTACGATAAAGATTTATCAAAAGCTGTCGCTGAATCTGATTGGGTATTTGAATTAGTCGCTGAAAGCTACGCTGTAAAAGAGCCTATCAATACACAAATTGCAAAAGCTCGTAAACCTGGAACGATAGTCTCCACAGTATCTTCTGGATTATCCATCGAAAGACTCGCAAGTGCATTTGATAAAGACGGACAAAAACATTACTTCGGAACACATTTTTTTAATCCTCCTTACAAAATGATTCTGTGTGAATTAGTTTCCCATAAAGGCTCTGATTTAAAACTAAAAGCTGAATTAGGAAAATACTTAGAACAAAAACTTCGCCGCGCTGTGGTTTATACAAACGATACTCCTGCATTTGCTGGAAATAGAATTGGATTTCAGTTAATGAATGAAATTGCACAACTCGCTGAGAAATATCAGGATAAGGGCGGTTTGGCGCTCATGGATGCAATCATGGGTGGATTTACAGGAAGGGCAATGGGACCACTGGCAACTGTAGATTTCGTTGGTCTTGATGTTCATAAAGCAATCGTGGATAACCTCTATGAGTTTACTAAGGATTCTGCGCACGAAACATTTAAACTTCCTAAATACATGCAAAAATTAATCGATAAAGGTGACCTCGGTGGAAAAACCGGACAAGGTCTATTTAAACGTACAAAATCTGCTGACGGAAAAAGAGAAAAGTTTGTTTATAATATTTCTACAGGAAATTATGATCCGTATCCAAAGTTTGACATTGCATTCGCTAAAGAAGCAAGTGCAAAAATTGCTTCCTCTGATTACAAAGGTGCAATGGAAGTAATCAAATCCGCAAAAGGTCTAGAAGCTGATCTTTGTCGTTATTTTCTAGCGCGTTACATCAGTTATTCGCTCTCTATCGTTGGCGAAGTAGTTGATACCAAAGAAAACGCTGACGCAGCTATGGGATTTGGATTTAACTGGGTTCCTGCTTCTGCCTTTGTAGATTTACTCGGTGGAGTTGTAGAAACTAAAAAATTTCTCACAGCGTCTAAGATAGAGATACCACAGGTTCTAGCAAAAGCGAATCCAAAAGAAACATTTTACAAACTACAAAATAAATTAGACGCAAGAGCGCTATTTAGAGCCTAAGGAGAATTGACATGGCAAAAGGAAATCAAGTATACGTACTCGGTGGAGCACAAACCGACTTTCAAAGAAATTGGTCTAAAGAAGGTAAAACATTTCTTTCTATCATGAAAGAAGTTACCGACGACGGACTATTAGCCGCAGGCATTGACTATAGCGAAATTCAAAAGTTAAACAAGAATAACCGAGTTGGTGTTTTTGTTGGAAATTTTGATGCAGAACAATATGCAACCCAAGGACATCTTGGTGCATTTTTAACAGAAGTAAATCCAGCTTTCAACGGTGTTCCTGGCGGAAGATTCGAAGCTGCTTGTGCTTCTGGCTCTATCGCACTTGACGCTGCTTCTACTAAGATTCGTGTAGAAGACTACGATGTTGCAATCGTTGTAGGTGTTGAAATCATGAAGACAGTTAACTCAGCAGTAGGCGGTGACTTTCTAGGAACTGCTGCCTATTACGAAAAAGAAGCTAAGGGAATTGAGTTTCCTTTTCCTAACTTATTTGGGAAGCTAGCCGATGTTATCCTTGAAAGATACAAGCTCAAAGAAGCAGTGTTTATGGATGCGTTAGCCGAAATTTCTCGTATCAATTATGCAAACGCAAAACGTAATCCAAACGCGCAGACTAGAAGCTGGTTCATGAACAAAGAACACGCAGCAGCTCGCGGTGGAGAAAACAACATGGCAGTGGGCGGAAGACTTTGTATCTCCGATTGTTCTCAAGTTACAGACGGTGGCGCATTAGTTGTATTAGCCTCTAAAAAATACGCAGCCGAATACGCTAAGAAACGTAAACTAAAACTTTCGAACATCCCACAAATCAAAGGCTGGGGACATAGAGTAGCACCCGTTACGTTTGCCGGAAAAGTTGCTGAATCCAAAGGAAATAAATTCATTCTTCCTTGGACAAAGGCTACCGTAGACGACGCCTACAAAAGAGCAAAAATGAACGTTCAAAAGATTGATGTTTTTGAAACCCATGATTGTTTTACATCCAGTGAATACGCAGCAGTATCCGCTTTTGGAATTTCTGCACCCGGCAAAGAGCACGAAGCAATTCAAAAAGGTGTAATTGATTTCAACGGTAAAAAACCAATCAATCCAAGTGGTGGGCTAATCGGTGTTGGTCACCCAGTTGGAGCAAGTGGAGTTCGTATGATGCTTGATCTTTACAAACAAGTAACCGGCACAGCAGGTGAATATCAAGTCAAAGGCGCAAAAAACGGGCTCATGCTCAACATCGGTGGATCTGCTACTACTAACGTGGTGTTTATCGTCGGCAAGTAACTAATACAAATTCTACCTAACCCCCGACTTCACCTACTTGTAGAATACTTATAAGTAACCCCCTTCCCTTATAGGGAAGGGGGCGCTTTATAGATGTCAGCCAAGTAGGTGAAGTCGGGGGTTAGGTAAACAACAACTACATTGTACCTACCTAGACATTACAAACAAGACAAGAAAAAAAATACAAATTATCCATTGATAATTTTCCTCGTGCTTGGAATTGTTTCAATCACAAGCGTTGTTCTTAAATGGAAGAGCATTGTTTCTTATTTCTCTGGAAATAATATTCAAAAAATTTCTAATTTGGAAGAAAGGATTAACGAGAGTTTTAATAAAAATATTTTCCCAAAAAATTTAATTACTGAATATAAATCAGCTACCGGATTTTATTTTGATGCAGCACCTACCGACTCGACCGCAAATTACTTAGTTGCCAAGACTTATTATTTTCAACTACTCGATCGTATTAATTTTGATGTAAATGAAATCATAGAATTAACTTCCATGGAAAGAAAAAAGTCTTACTCAGAGTATTTTCATGCAGAAGAAGATCTCGAAGCTATGTATAGAATTGCACTTAGGGCTAATGCATTTAATGCGAAGTTCAACGAGTCCGAATCTAATAAACTTCTCATATACCTCTATGAACTAATTGCGAATAGGAAGAAGCCAATTATTTTACTAGGTGAATTATCGTTATTAGACGCTATAAAGATAAACAAAGAATTAGAGAAAACTTTTGTTTGGATGAATATTATCAATGCAACTTTATCAGGTAATATTGATTCGCTTGAGAATTCATTAAGTAGCAATGAGAATCTTGGAGAAAAAAAAATTGATATTCAGACTCGCCACGTGTCTTTCTTTAAAGGAATTGCCTGCTATCATGGCAGTGATTTTATCAAGTCACTTAATTTCTTACGAGAGGCTAAATCGGGCTATGATTTGATTACAATTGAAGCAACGAAATTTGAAGCGATGATTTTCTTTAAGCAAAATCTGCACGAGAAGGCAATCACCCTCCTTGAGAATATTTATACAGAAACAGGGTCACAGGATAAAAAAATCATTCGTCTGCTAAACGTTATAATTGAGAGTAAACCGGGATTAAAGACAAAATTAAAACTTGAAGATTAATTGATTTAGGGTCATCTTGCTTAAAAAGGCATTATTTAGCAACGACCGTTGGGGGATTTATGTTTAATAAATTAGTTTTCCTGTTTTTAATTTTATTTCTAATTAATTGTAAAAAAAATACTGAGGATAATTCAAATTATCTCTTAGGTCTGAGATTGTTAAAGGTAGCATTTGTTACAAACAAGCTCCCGCATAAATTATCCACTAACGTTCCATTAAGCATAAAAAAAGGACCATCAAATATTAGTTTAAGTCGGCAATTTGAGAATAGAGTTTCTTTTTCTGCCGTCACTACCGGACCGGATGCTCCTGGGTATACCGCTGTAAATGAAGCTATTGCTGAGATGAGTCAAGTGGTTGACATCGCCTCTTTCGAATTGATTGTAATTGAGAAAGCTATTGATATTGCAAAGAATGATCCAGGATCATGCATTCCAGGAAACAGAATTCAAATTTCTATAACTGATTCAATGATTGCAGAGCTAAAGTCTGCTATTATCCGCACTGGATTATCGGAATCGAATGCGCAACTTCAGTTAGATATTTTACAGGAAAAGGGAGATATTCCAAAGTCTGGGCAAACAATCCCTAGCCCCGCAATCCAATATAAGAGCCTTTCTACTGGAGAGTATCCAAATGAAATCAATTATTCTTTTGCCTCGAACATGGCGGCTACTCATCAATGTCCCACAGGAAAAAATCCAAAGTACAAAAAGCATTTACGATTTACAGATGATTTTAAAAAAGTAACCTTTGGATATATAGATAGCGTTACTTTTTTTTCTACTACAATTGAGTATGAAGGAACGATTACTCTCATGAGTTCCGCTTCGTCAAAGGCGATGATGGCTTATACCAATACTTATGATATAAATGGGACGAAAACTACAGATACTTTTTTTCTAGAAAATTGTGATGCTGCCAATAAGGATGACTGTAATATAGTTAAGCTCATTACAGATATAAAAAATTCACAGGACTCAACCCAGGATAAATCTTATGAAGTTCATGGTAGGGTGGATGATAAAGGTGGCTATTTAGAAACTACTTATAAATATGATTCACCAGTTGTTACTAAAAAGACTAAAGAATTATTTGATGGTAACGGCTCGCTGAAAGGATACCAAGAAGACACTGGAGGAGGTTTCACTACGCCTTATTCGAGTTACCCATTAACGGCTAATTCTTATAATACGGGAAATTATTCTCTGGATGAAATTTCAATCGGAATGGGAAATATTACAGGCATCAGCGATTACGATTCTTTTGTTATTGTCGCTGATGGTGAAGACCCTAATTATGATCCATCTGCAACCATAGGGACAGGATTTAAAGACCCGGCAAAGTTTGAATTGGAATATTGGGGATCAGAAACACAAATTTCTACGGCTAAGATTTGGCTTATAGATTTTGATTCGAGTAACAATCCTGTTTACACATTGAACTCAGTGAATACAATTTTGAAGCTCTAAAAGACGGTCATTGATTGATTTAAAATCTGATGTTTAAATTTATAGATTTCTCTAGTAAGCAGAGTTCGGAATTTTCTTCTTTTCCTAAAAAAGTATTTGAAAAATTAAAACCATATTATAGTATACGCACATTCTAAATACCGTAGTATGGTCTTACAGAAATCATACAAATATTGAAATTATTGAATGATTTTATATTTTTTGGGAGGAGCCTTTGAAATACTTACTATCGCCAGAAGCCGCTGTTGATGCTTTCATTAAAGCTAAGAAAGAGAATAAACAAGTTCCAGATAATGTACTGGAATCTTTGCGTAATTATAAAAAATGGGGACAGAATTCTTTGACAGGATTATTAAATGCCTCTGCCTATTTCCCTGAAATATTGATAGAGGATAAAATGGAAGAAAACATTTACAAACTCCTTTCTGAATTCAAGAAGTCTGAAATTCATAAATAATCTTGATAGACACGATTTTATACAACGTAATTTACCAAGAAGCAAATCCTTATGGGGCGCTGACTGCCTATTTAGAAGACGATTCTAGGACGGTCTATCTCTATCTTCAATCAGAGCAAAATCCTGAATGGAAGATTCGTGCATTATGGATTCGTAATCGTGTTATCGCACTAAGTTCTCGTGACCAAGCGGATTTTACAAATGGTTTAGCGCCTATTTTATTAGCTAACGAAATTACTTTAGATGCAGATATTTCTGAAATTAAACAAGAAGATGTTCATTTTATTTGGACAGAAGAAGGCGACGGGGTTGCTGTTTTTATTAAAGAAGAATTACATGCATTTTTACCCTCCTGGTCTGGAATCAAAGGTCTTGCCGGCTATTCGAAATTTGCCCGTATTGATACGATTACTGCTAACCCACTTGGTGATTCTAGTCATGGTGTGATTGCTGAAATAGTAGAGAGATCCCGTAAGTTCTGGGAGTTTCGTGCTGAAAAAGATTCGTGGAAAAGAATCCAATCTTCTCGTCTCAGTTTTTTGGAAAGTAAATTTGGAGCGCATACTAAGTATTGGTCTGCCGATGGCGGTAAATTCCCCTTTGTCGGTATTGCAAAATTTGAATCTAATAGTTTTCCTGAAGTAATTATTTATTCTACGGTTGGTCTTAGTGCTCAAAATATGCCTACTGTAGATTTATTTCATAAGGATTATCTTGCTTATGCGCGAATTGAATTAGTCATTGCAGTTCGTTATTTGCCGGGCGATAAATCAGAAACCTGGGTTCCACATTTCTTGGGTGAGTTAGTAAAGTTTCCATGGAACATGACAAAGTGGTTAGGGGCAGGGCATACTATTTCAATGAATCGTCGTGATCCAGATGCTTTGTATTTGAATTTTACGTCTGCTATATTACTGAAAGAGCTTTCACCGGTCGATCATCCTGATATAAAATTAGCAGAAGCTCCTGACTTGAACGGTTTGATTACAGAATCAAATCAACCGGTGAATTTCCTATTTATTCAACCAATCAATGATGAAGAAGCTTATTATATGCAGTCGGAAGGCTCTAAAGCACTTATCAATCTAATGGCAGAGAAAGGCATTGGTTGGGTTCATAATTCTGAGCGCGAGGGATTGTTATGAATTTCATAGGCAATCGAGATAGAATAAACTTTGAAAGAAATGAAAAAATGCTTGCGTTTCCTGCCCGGGAAATAGAATCTCCTTCACTTCTTTTCGGTAAGCAAGTTACATTAGAAATTTCTAATAAGTTATAAGGATTATTTAGATTATGAAGAAATACATTTTAAAAGAACAAAAGACTTTATCAACCATTTTAAGTAAACTTATCAGCAAGGCAGTTAATTCCATACACGAGGATAAACGATATTTAATTACAAAAGTTACTGCTGAGAAAGATTTAAACAATTCTGTAAATATTATCCTTGAGCCAATGGATGGAGAAGAAATGGGTAAGCCCGATCTTCTTGTGGCAATCATGAAAGAAAATAAAGTTGAGATTCGAATCAAACAAGAGAATCCATACCGCAATGATTTATACCATGTAATCGAAGTTATTATCGAGCCACTAGAACGATCTGCAGCACGTGCTACTATCAAAAATATTAAACTTTTAAATTTGCATTACTCTCCACAATTAGATTTAACCTCTGTGCTATCTCTTTATGGAAAGACTTCTATGATAACGCAGACAATTCAAAAATTTCAAGTTATGCTAGAGACTTCTCTGAATCAATTTGGATATTTTATTACCAAAGTGCGAGTTGGATTTTATTATGCTGCGGATACTCCTTTGTTAAACGCTCTGGCAGATACTAAGAATTCTTATTTTCTAAGAGATGCTTACAAAAAACAATTCTATACTGAGCGTGCTTTCTTTAATCCAGTTACGAAATTCAAACCGCAAAATATAGATGCAATAGTCCAAAATCATTTACTCGATAACGTCAAATCAGTATTAATCGTTCCATTCTTCGGAGCGGGTAACGCGTTGTTAGGCTATGTAGAACTTTTAAGTAGTCTACCTAATCTTGGTAATGAATTTTTACAGAATGATATTGAATCTCCACTTGGCATTGGTCAACTAGTAAACTTCATCGCTTCTCGTTGCGAAGATTTTACATTCGAATTAGAATTATCTTATGTTAAAGAATGGAAAATGTTTTCTCCTAAAGAGGATGCAATCGATATTAGTCAGGATGGTCGCGGGTTAGGACTATTTCTCTCTACCATCAAAGACTATTCTTTTTTAGAAGCAGGATGCAAAGTTGCCTTCTCTATTCCAATCAACAAAAAGCACTACCTGTTTTATGCTGCAGTCAAAAATGTAAAAAAGTCAAAAGGCGATGTCCCCGGAACTAGCATGGGTGTTCGGATCTTTAGCTGTGATCAAGCAGAAGGTATTGGTTTAATGGCATCTTACGCGACTCAGTTGATTACTAAGAATATAAATTAGTAGCTAATAAATAAAAGTCATTTTATCCACCAAACAACTTTTCCTTGTTTAGTGAGATAACCCCAATTACCCCCAAAGACTTGGGCTACTCCAAGGCCATTTCGGAATGGAAGAGTGTATAGATAAAGTGGTTGGGTTAGCTCTTTGCCTTTTTCGTCAATTAGTGCCTGGTAGATAATATGTTCATTATTTTTCTTGCGGTAACGAAGACTTACCCACGAAACACCTTCAGAGAAAAATCCTTTCTCGAAAGACTGTGCTGGATAAATTACATTACCCGCAAGATCAGAAAATCCCCAGAGATCGCGTTCAAATCCGTCCAAGGGATCTTGTTTTCTCTCGGTGAACCACAAAGCATTTTCTTCTTTTTCTCGGAAATACTTGTATCCATCCAGTTCAACGATATATTTTTTTTTAATTTCTTCCTTAGGGATAATATCGTTTAGACTTTTATAAGTTGGTTCTAGACTCCAATTTCCTGACTTATCAATTTGTCCCCAGAGCGCCGTATGTGTTTTGCGCGCGAATGCAAGTCCATTTTGAAATGGTCTGACTTGATGAAATCTGAGGTCGGAAAGTTCTTTTCCATCTTTGGAAAGTAGTTTGTGTAATACTCTTTTTTCATCTTTATCGAAGTAAGATGCAGACCAAATTACTTCTTCTTCATTAGTTAGTATGAGTGATTCTATCGCTCTAAAGCTAGGCTCTAGAATAATTTCACCAGAAATAGAAATGAGCCCATAAAAAATACCTTTCCCATTATTGATTGAAAAGGGGGCGATGTCGTTTTGAAAAAAATCAATTTTGTGATACTTAGCTGGGATGATTTCTTTGCCTTCTAAATTTACAATTCCATATTTACGCATTCGATTAAATGGATCGCTACTTTCAACGTATACTCTTGCGTAGCCGTCTTTCCCAAAAAAAAATCTATCGCGAGTTAATTCTCCCGTAGGCTTCCCAAATAGTCTTGGAATATAAGGTGCTTCCTCTGATATTACCCCATCGTATTTAGGGGAAATTAAAACTTCTCCAGCTTTATTGATTAATCCCCATTTGCCTCGCTCGCATTCGAATGCAATCCAATAGCTACAATTTTGAATTACCCAGGCAAACCCATTTTCAAAATCTCTTACGTCCTGGAATTCAGGCTTTAGAATGAATTCTCCCTTTCTATTGATAATTCCCCATTTTTTATTTGATTGCGCCAATGCAACATTATCCACAAATTCTCCAAGCCCTTCAAACTTAGGAGGAATTTTTACGTTCCCAGAAATATCCATTACACCCCAGAGATAGGTTCTTCCATTTACGAGTTTGTTGATTCGGAAAAAGATTTCTTCTGAGTGTAAATTTGAAATTGATAGGAAAAAGAAGAGGGTGATAAAAAATTTCATTTTGCTATTATAGGGAGTGTGTAAAAGCAAAGAAAATATCTCTCACAGAGAGCGCAGAGGTCACAGAGAGTATTGACGCGTTCGACAAGCTCAGTGCAGGTTTCGCTATTGGCTCTTTTCTCTGTGGTCTCAGTGTGCTCTGTGAGAAAATCATGTTTTTACACAGTCCCTATAAATCCATTGAGAAGTGATGACCGACGATTTTCATTCCTTTTTCTAAATAAAACTTATGAGCGCCAAATCTTTGTACTCCGCTATCTAGAACAACTTGATTACAATCATTATCATTCGCATATTTCTTAAGCCAATCGAATAGAATGCTTCCATAGCCTTTCGATCTATCTTCTGGTTTTGTTACTAAATCATCGACATATAAGAATTTACCTCTATTTAAGTTGTTTAAGATTCTAAATCCACTGACCGCTTTTACTTTATCCTTTGCTGCTAAAATTACTATTTTGAACCCTTCCTTTTGCTGTTCGCGTAGAGAGGTAATATAATTTTTTCGTTTTAAATTTTCTCGTAGACTTTTCATGACTGTAAATGTGGATAATATCTCTTTGTCTGACTCTACGACCTTTATTCTATAACTTGTATCTTCGCTAGTCTCTGTCATGTTCAACTCCAATAAATGTAATGTCATCTTGCCTTGATGAATTTTCTAGGAACAAATTCAAATTATCCATCAAGATTACAAATAGTTCTTTTAATTCTGTGTCGCTATAAGCTTTAATAATACTCACAACTTGTTTCTCGCCGAATTCCTCTTTATTGGTATTAAACTCTTCAAAGAGCCCATCAGTAAATAAAAATAATTTATCACCTTTCTCGAATGGAATTTCTACTTCTTCGAAGTCTACATCTTTCATTAATCCCATAATTTTTCCAGTGCGAGATAAGTTTTGAATTTCCCAATTCTTTCTCTGGATAATCTGATCCGGATGTCCAGCCGAAGCGTAGACGATTTTATTTTTTTCTGGATAAATGTCTACTAAGATACAGGAAAAAAAACTATGAATCGCACCAAATTTTTGAACAAAGTCGTTGTTTAAATTTCGAAGAAGTTTCTTGGGGCTAGAGGTGGTATGCTTGAAGCTTTCATATTCACTTTTAATCGCCATCGTAATTAGAGCCGCTTGCACACCATGACCTGTCGCATCCGCTAGAAATATTCGAGTATACTTATGATTAATCTCTGAAATATCATAGATGTCTCCACCTACTTCATCGAGTGGAATATAACTTACCGCAAAAATCAAATGCTTGATATCGGAGAAATTTTTTTGCATTAAACTTCCCTGAATTTTTTTTGCGACTGAAATATCTTTTTTGAGATCGTCCAGAGTTCGATTGATTTCACGTGTCTTTTGGTCTATCGTTTTGGATTTTAAAAAATCATCTAGTTTGTAATGAAAGAAAATTAAATTTAAACTATAAGCAAAGAAAATGGCAATGATAGAGTTTATCGCATTTGAAAATAAGAGACTTGAATTGATTTGAATTTTATAAAGTCCGAGTAAAAATAAAACTAATGTTACTAAATAAAGGATTGTCGCATAACGTTTGTATGTCACAAAGAGCGCAGCCATAAACACAGCGCCTGTTGTAAAAAAAGAAATGTTTCCTGAAAATAATTGAGAGGCAAGAGACGAGACTGCAAATACCAAAAGAAAGAGTTGAATGGAAAAGAATACAAAAAACTCTGCGAAGATTTGTTTCCAGCGTAACGGGTTACCAAATTTATAAATAAACAAATAAGCAAAGGAGAAAGCAATACCCGCGTAATGTGCTCCAAAGAGTGACTCGCAGTAAAAATGAATTGAAGTGCAATAATTACGTTCAATGATTTCGAAATGTGCGAATGCCATAAACGGAGTAAGTATTAAGATGAAGATAGACATTACCCTAAGTCTAGCGAGATTATCTATTCTCAATTTTTCTGCAAATTCCCGTCGATATTTTTTGGGGGCATTTACATAAATTGATTTATAAAGAGAAATAACTTTATTTAGCATTTGTAGTTAGTTTTATCCTGAATTTTTGGCTCATAAGGAAGCATTTCGATTTCGTATCACAGACATGAAATGAGATTTTAGAAGATGTTAAATATAAAGTAAACAAAATTATTTTGATTTGGTAATTCATAAAGCTTAAATAAAACAATTTCTAAATAAAAGAAAGGAATTGACTCTGTCATACGAAAAAACATAATTGCTCAATAGTTTTGACTCTTCTATAAACAATAAAGTATATGAATATAAATGAAAATGTAAAAGTAGAAATAGATTTCTCTAATTTAGAAGAGATTTATGTAGATAACGAGAAAGAATTTATTCTTATCTTACAAAAGATACAGCAAGAATACGTAAAATATCTAGCTCTTCTCGAAGAAGAAATTCGAAATGAAAACATGGAAGAGTTTAGAAAAACACGACACAAGATTTCGGCAACTTTACTCCTACTTAAATTAGAACCATTTCATAATTATCTTAGCTTTCTTAAGGAGCATTTTTCTAAGAGTTTTCAAGATAAAGAAGAGGCAATCGTTGTGCTTAGAAATTGTTTCGAAAAAACCCAAGAGAATTTAGCAAATAAATTAGCACATTTGGTTAAATAATAGCGCCTTACATTTATTGTATTCTAAATTAGGAATTAATCTGAAATGAAATTAAGAAAAATAATACTTATCGTTTTTGCTTTACAAATTCTATTTACATTAGGAATGAAAATTCTATCTTACACCGGGGACGACTCGACCGAATTAAAATCACGCACATTAAAGTATTTTACCACAGACGACATTGAAAAAGGAATCGAATATGGCAGACGTGGTTTCTTCGCGAGAATTGCTTCTCAGGTAATTGATTTTCTTATCTTAGGTATATTTGCATTTACCTCTCTTGCAATTCGTATCGAAGAATACCTCGAAGCAAAGTCTAAAAGTCGTTATTACCTAATGGTTGCCTTATTTTTTATTTCTTTTAGTATTATTGAATTCATCGCTTCTCTTCCTTTGCAGTATTATTTTGGTTTTGTCTTAGAGCACAAGTTTGGATTCTCTAAAATGACTTTTGTGGATTGGGTTATCTATACCGCAAAATCAGCATTAGTGGGTCTTGGTTTTGGAATGTTAATTGCTCTCGGTGCGGCTTTTATTTTAAAAACATTTGAAAAGACTTGGAAATATTTAATTCCTACTGGCTCCTTAGTTCTTGGACTTGTATTTTCTATTCTTTATCCAATTATTATAACGCCAATTTTTTATGATTACAAACCAATCGAAGAGGGAAGTCTTAAAACAAAAATTGTAAATCTCTGCGATCACGCAAAAATCAAAGTCGAGAATGTATATGTCATTAACGAAAGTAAATATTCCGGTCATACCAATGCTTATTTTACAGGTTGGGGAGACAATCGAAAGATATTTTTATACGACACTCTCATCAAAAACCACACGGAAGAAGAAGTGATTAGTGTCCTCGGTCATGAAATTGGTCACTGGACGCATAATCATGAGTTGACGTTCCTTGTTGGAAATACGATCGAAATGTTTTTGCTTTGTCTACTAATTGGATATATCTTTCAAGTTGCGAAGGCTAATAGTGAATTTACTCTAAAAGAAATTTATTCTCCTTCATCTTGGCCTCTTTTATTCCTGATTATATCTATCGCCGGCACAATTACAAATCCGTTTTGGAATACATTTAGTCGTTATCAGGAAGCGCAAGCAGATATGGAAGCGTTAGTTCTCACGAACGACAAAAAATCTTTCATCGACACAGAAATCAAAATGGCTAAGGACAATAAGTCGCGGCTCAATCCTCATCCCTGGGTTGTTTTTTATTCTTATTCTCATCCAAAGACAATCGATAGAATTAAAATGGCGGAGGAGTTTTCGGGACAGTGATTCATACAATATTCACTTCCATAATCTTACTCGTGTCGATTCCTAGAATGTCCACAACTTTGACCATTACTTTATAACGTCCACTTTGTTTGTATTCGTGGGTAATGGATGTAAACTCCAAAGTAGAACTTTTCTTCGTGCGAAAACTCTGCCATTCGTTTTCAAAGATATAATTGCCGCTCCATACTTCTTCGGTTTCACCTTTTTCGTTTTGAACTTTTATGATTTCTTTTTTGGAGAGATAATCGAAGTCAATCGCCCAGTAGTCAATCCAATCAAACCAATTTTTAGTCAGTAAAGTTCGATTTATAATTCCGTTCTTGTCTTTTTCGACTTTGATAATTTGCCCGTCCTCAATTACAACTTTACTACCAGAGCGCATACTCTGCTGTAACTCTTCCACGTCATCCTGCGTGTAATGGGTAACAAAGTCTGTCAGAGTAATAGTGACAGTCTTTCCTTTGACTTTTTCTTTTGCGTTCACATAAGCGACATCGAAAAAACGAACTTGTCCTTTTTCCACTGCGCGTTTATCAAATACATCTTTGGGAATATACTTTAATGTTACCGAAACACCTTTTTCTTTTAGTTCTTGAATAAACTGAGGAGTTAAACCCATTTCAAATTCAAAGCCCAATACATCAACTTGGGTGTAAAGTTTCTGACGACACTCTTCAAAAATTTCAGTCAAGCGAGTCTGTGTAACCGGAACATCCAAAGGACCGACGTGCACAAACCGACCCGATTTAGTTCCGTGCAAGTGGCTATGTCCCGTAACCCGCTTGGCTTTGTAGGCTTCCAAAATCAACTCAACATACAAATCTTCTTTGGTAGTTCTTTTTACCGCAAGGTTCGCAAAGGTTTCGCCAAGATCGCCAGGGCTGTCAATTTGTTTTTGCGCTCTTTGCGTATTCTTTGCGTCCTTTGCGGTTAAATCTTCCATAAAAAACTGACGTTCGTATTTTCCAAGGTTTAATACCTCGAACGCACGAAAGTCTTTACCTGCAACTTTGATTTCGCGCTGAACACCGATTAGCCTCTTGCGAGCTGTGTGAATGGAAAATCTTCCTAGGTCAGTAGTAATCCATTTACGTCCTAGCTTTTCCGCTACTGCCGCAGTCGTTCCACTTCCACAAAAGAAATCCGCAACTAAATCGCCTTCGTTGCTACTTGCTTTGATGATACGTTCGAGAAGTGCTTCTGGTTTTTGGGTTGGGTACATGGTATCTTCCAAAGCCTGCGAATTTACCGGTGCACTTGATGGAATTGGTCGGCGCGCTGATTTTTAGCCTGTTGCTGTGGCGCGGCGGTCAGGATGTCGTAAAAGGCGTTTGGACCTCCGGTTCGTTTATCGCCTTTATTACGTACGCCA
>JANYCR010000240.1 GCA_025360185.1 Leptospiraceae bacterium
TCGTGGTAAGGGTAATTATAACTTTGATACCGAAATTCCATTTTTTGATCATATGCTTTCTCATATAGCTAAGCATGGACAGATGGATATGGATATCTGGCTTCGTGGAGATATTGGCATAGATTGTCATCACAGTGTCGAAGATACTGCTATTTTACTTGGTTCAACCCTGCATAAGCAATTGGGCGACAAAGCGGGAATTAACCGCTACGGACATTTTACAATTCCTATGGATGAGGTTCTCACAACCGTTGCTGTTGATCTAGGCGGTCGATTTTATTTTAAATACACAGGTCCTAAACTCGAAGGAAAATTTGGAATCTATGATGCTGAGCTTTCTCTTGAGTTCTTACAAAAATTTGCTCTAAATGCTAAGATGAATTTACATGTTGTAGTTCACTATGGGGAAAACCGTCATCATATTCACGAATCCATTTTCAAAGGATTAGGAAGAGCCTTACGACAAGCTATCGCCTACGATGAAAACGCGAAAGGTGTAATCCCTTCAACGAAAGGTGTGCTAGAATGATTGCAGTAATTGACTTTGGAATGGGTAATATCCATTCTTGCCTAAAAGCGATTAGCCTCTATACGGATAACTTTAAATTAACGACAGACCCTGCTGATTTAGAAAATGCTACTGGCATTGTATTACCCGGAGACGGGGCTTTTGAAAAAGCGATGTTTAATTTGCAAGAACTTGGTTTTATAGATTCAATCAACCAAGCCATTGAAAAGAAAATTCCTCTCTTTGGAATTTGTATTGGGTTTCAAATCTTATTTGAAGATTCAGAGGAGTCTACAGAAAAGGGAAAACTTGTAAAAGGCTTAGGCTTAATCAAAGGTCATGTAAGAAAATTCAAATTAAGAAGTTATAAAGTTCCCCATATGGGCTGGAACAAATTGATAATAAACGCTAGAAAGAAATCTAATTTGCTAAACGAAGTTCAAAATGGGGAGTATATGTATTTTATTCATTCTTATCGCCCTGTTGATGCGGATCTTTCTTTTATTACGGCAAATTGTAATTATGCGGAAGAAAAATTTCCAGTGATAGTAGAAAAAGAAAATATATACGGAACCCAGTTCCATCCAGAAAAATCCGACAAAGAAGGTCTTAAGATTTTAAGAAATTTTATTCGGATTGCAAATCCAAATTAAGGATTATTTAACACATGATAATTATACCAGCAATAGACATACTAGACAATGAAGCAGTCAGACTCTACAAAGGAGACTATTCCCAAAAAACAGTTTACAGTTCCAAACCATGGGAGCTTGTTCAGGGCTTTAATAAAAATGGTGCCGAACTCATTCACTTAGTAGATCTGAACGGAGCAAGAAGTGCCGATTCAACAAACAAAGATTGTATCGTTAGAATTCGCAAAGAAGCAAATGTAAAGATTCAGCTAGGCGGTGGTATCCGCGACATGGAAAAATTAAAATACTATGAGTCTCTCGGAATAGATAAATTTATCATAGGAACATCGGCAGTAACAAGCCCATCTTTTGTGGATGAAGCCATAGCATTTATAGGAACGGATAGAATTATTATTTCAGTAGATGCACTAGACGGAATCGTTCGAGTAAGCGGGTGGGAAGTAAAAACAGAAGTTCGATATGAAGACCTTTTGACTAGACTCAATAAACAGGGGATAACACAGATTATCTTTACGGACATTTCTTACGATGGGACATTAAGTGGACCTAACCTTGAATCATACAAACATATTCTGGATAATTTTGATTTTCAATTAATTGCATCCGGTGGAATTGCATCCCTTAAAGACATTATAGATTTATCCAGTATTAATTCACTCCGCCCTCTTTATGGAATTATTACAGGAAAGGCAATATACGAAGGAAGACTTGATTTAAAAGAAGCAATCGACAACACGAAAAAATAATTTTTTGGGGTTACTCCATGTTAAACTTTAGACGTTTGATAATTTTTTTATTTTTGCTAATTTTTATTATAGAATGTAAAAGAGCCGGAACTATAAAGCTTCCAGATGGTGGGTTTTATAAGGGAACTATTTCTAATGGTAAACCGCATGGAAAAGGAAAACTTGTCCTCCATGAATTAGCTTATGAAGGTGATTTTTTAGATGGTAAACGACATGGCAACGGTGTACAAACGTGGACGAGCGGACTTCACCAAGGCGAATGGTATGTAGGCGAATGGAAAAATGATGAACGAGATGGCTATGGAATTCATGTATGGCCTGACGGAAGAAAATACACCGGAGACTGGAAACAAAATCGTCAGAGCGGCAAAGGTGTATTAACCAACGCAGGTGGAGATAGCTATAATGGATATTTCAAAGACGATCAGCCAGAGGGAGAGGGAACTCACACAAAGGCAGACGGCTCTATTTTTTTTAAAGGGCTCTGGTCAAAAGGAAAGCCGGTTAAGTAATAATTTTTCATTTCATAGATTAACGAATAAAACTTAGGAGAATAGAATTTAAAGATGAATACGAGTAATTTAAAAAAATATAATTTTATAGGGATAGTAGCTACGATTATTGGACTTTCCTTATGCATTGCACTCATACAGGAATTTTTTGGGTCTGCTGGCGCATTTGTAGAATCGCTTTGCTCTACTACCGGTGACGGTGATTCTTGTAGCAAAGTTGCCAAGAGCGCGTGGTCTGGCTTTAGAGGATTACCGATATTAGGCGATGTCCCGGTTGCTCATATTGGATTTACATTTTACGGATTCTGTGGGTATTTGTTTTTCTCGATTATAAGAGCAGAGGAAGAAGAAAAAAAGGGATTTGTAAATTTGCTCTTTGCTGTTTCTCTTCTAGGAATTGTAATTGATATAATCTTTCTTATTATTTCTATTTCCCAGATTGGGACAGTATGTATATTATGCGCTCTAACGTATGTAGTTACTATAAGTATATTCGTGCTTGCTTATTTGCAGGCAAAGTCTTATTCCGGGGAGGAAGGAATTATGAACCAAGTGAAATTAACTACCGGTAAAAATATTACCACGAATTTTTTAAATTATACAATTATCATTTTATTATTCTACGCAGGCGGTATAGCCTGTGCAAGATTTTCTACTCCGAACAACGGACCTAATGGACCAGGGGAAGACCCTCGAGCCAAGGAAGCTTTTTTAAAGTCAAAAATTGAAGCTTTCGAAAAAAGACCTGCGGTTAAAATTGATTTAACCCAAGCACCTATGGTAGGAAGTCCTAATGCAACAGTAACGATTGTAAAATATGCCGATTTCAACTGTGGTCATTGTATGCATACAAGCCATATGATTCGCCAACTCTTAGCTGATTTTCCGAATGATGTAAAGGTTTATTATAAAAATTTTCCACTAGACGGAACTTGTAATCCTTTAGTTCAAAGAAAAGATCCAAGTGCGAGTTCCTGTATTGCGGCTAGTGCTGCGTTATGCGCTAATAAGCAAGGCAAGTTCAAAGAGGTCTACACTGGGCTATATACAGATAATGAAAATGGAACTCGTCACTCAATTACTTCTGTAAAAGATATCGCAAGTAAAGCAGGGGTTAATATGCAACAGCTACAAGCTTGTATGGGCTCTACTGAAATTCAAAATTTTATTTTATCAGAAGTAAAAGAAGGAGAAGTTCTTAATATTCAAAGCACACCTTCTCTTTATGTTAACAATAAACCACTTGATCCAGGAACACCTAATGCTACTTTCCTGAAAGCACTTGTGGAACACTTATTGAAGAAGTAAATATTCCAGAATAAAAACGTAGAGACGTTGTAATGCGACGTCTCTACGTTTACGTTTTACACAACTGCGCCACCGCAGCTTGAACCTGCACCTGCTGTGCAACCGAAACAGTGAGGGGCAGTTTGAATATTCCTATTTTGTAAAAGTTCTTTCGAAAAACTCTGAATCCTTTTTATTTCCCCACCTACAGGCATAGAAAGCATTTGGTTGAAGTCACAATCATAAAGTCTTCCTTCCCAGTCTACGCTCAGAGTATTACGACACATAACATTTTGTGCGGCTAATGGGTTAAAAGAATTGACCAGCTTTTCTAAGTAGTCATCTAAATTTCCAGTTTCGAGCAAATAATCTAAGAATCGGCTAATGGGCATATTGGTAATTGTAAATAAGGAATTGAAAACCACTCCGAGTTTTTCTAATTCTTTTCGAAACTGGTTTTCTAAATCCTTTTGATCTCCTGGTAAGAAAGAGCCCGCAGGATTGTAAACCAAGTTGAGGATAAGACCTGTATTACTCTTACCATAGCCAAGTTCGTTAAGTCGCTTAATTGCTTCGAGAGATTTTTCAAATACGCCTTCTCCTCTTTGCGCGTCTGTTCTGCGCTTTTGAAAATAAGGGAGGCTCGAAACTACTTCTACTTTATTCTTTGCATAAAATTCAGGAAGGTCTCTGTATTTTTCTCCTGCAAGTAAAATAGTAAGATTACAACGAACCATTACTTTCACATCCATCTTTCTTGCCTCTTCTACCAGGAATCGAAAATGTGAATTCATTTCTGGAGCACCGCCCGTAATATCTAAAGTCGGAATTTTTCCAAGCTCTAGCGCTTTAAGGCAACTATTGATTACCTCCAAGCTCATAGACTCTTTGCGATCCGGTCCTGCATCTACATGGCAATGTTTGCAAGTCTGGTTACATACTTTTCCAAGATTAACTTGTAAAATTTCTAACTCGGTAGTTCTAAGTGGGAATAATCCTGATTTTTCGAGCATTCCATCAAACGAAGAAAGTGTTTTCTTCGCTGAGACATTATCTAGAACTTTTAATTGCTCTGTAGGATTTGAAAGAAGATTTCCTTGTCCAAATAAACTTTTCAAAGATTTACATTCCTAATTCTTTTGCTTTGTTCATCATCTGCACACTATGAACTAGGCTTGCGCCTCCGCGGATAGCGGCTGTTACGTGCACAGCTTCCATCATTTGCTCCTCCGATACACCCTTCTCAAGACTATCCGTTGTATAGGCATCAATACAATAAGGACATTGAACCGCATGGGCTACAGCTAAGGCAATGAGTGATTTTTCACGGGCAGTGAGTGCGCCGTCTTGAAATACAGTTCCATAATAATCAAAAAATTTTTTAGCAAGTTCTGGTTGAAATTCGCTAATGCTTCCAAACTTCTTTAAGTCTTCCGGGTGATAATACGTTTCTCTTTGAGCCATTATTTTATTTTCCTTAATCTATTATTCTGAATTCATTTCGTAAAGTTACAAATTCTACCTTTAAATTCAAATCAGAATTGACTAGAAGGAGTCAAGCGTAGTTTTTGAATTAGTATTATTCATAAGATTTTTTAAATGGAAATTCAATTAAGTATTATTCTGCCTACCTTTAATGAAATAAAGCTCGGGATTTTGCCTAAACTACTAGAAGCATTTGAAGGAATTAATTCCTTCGAGATGATCCTGGTAGATAGGATGAGTGATGACGGGACAGTTGAATTTATAAAATCACATCCACTCTTTCAAACTAATACAAACAAATTGAAATTGATAAAAACTATCTCCAATGGAAGAGGAAAAAGATTACAAGAAGGATTTCAAATTTCGCAAGGACGGATAATATTATTACACCACCCAAGGAGCATTCTTACGAAAGAAGGAATTCAAACTCTTATCCAAAGTGAAGGGCAATGGTTCTGGGGTGGATTTACTCATAAGTTTGATTGGCCATCTCCACTTTTGGAATTTACTTCTTGGTATTCTAATAACATAAGGGCTGACTTTCGAAAAATTTTCTATTTAGATCATTGTATATTTGCTAGCAGAGATTTGCTATTACAAACAGAAATTCCAGATGTAGAAATTTTTGAGGATACAATATTGTCAGAGAGACTGGCTAATCTTTGTAAGCCAATAAGATTATCCAATGCCAGCACTACATCTTCTATTCGATTTAAAAAAAATGGAATCTTATACCAATGTATTCTCAATCAATGTATGAAATGGGGTTTCTACCTAGGTATACCCTTGCATAGACTCAATGCATTTTACGAGAAAAGCCTAGAATTAAATTCAAAATACCGGGAAGGATTTCAAAGGGATCGAAAATAATCCAAAACTTCCTCGTTTAATTTTTCAAACGAGTCAGCTTTAAAAATCTTGCTGTATTCTCTCTCGCTTCCTCGATAAGGAGAGCCTTTCAAATAATGAATATCATAATGGTGCTTTAATAGAAGTAAAGCAGCAGCATAACGATCCTTAGCCGCAATGGCTTCCGTAATAGAAGAATATATTTTACCATTTAAAAATTTTTTGAGGTATTCAAGCTTATCTAAAATAAATTCATCGGATTTATCATATTCCTTAGCGAGACGTAAGGCTCTCAGCTCAAGTGGAAGTTCTACCCAAATTTTTTTTCCAGAAATCATTTTAGAATAAAATTTTTCAGGTAATAGTAATCTGCCAATCTTTTTACTTTCTCCTTCTACTATCATATAAGAACTATTATTTTTTTGTAGCGCTTGGTAAAGATGAGATTCGAATAATTTTTGAGAAGGCTGTAGATATGAATCACCTCCTAGAAGAGAGCCTTTATGATTGGCATATTTTTCTAAGTGAACTGCAGGAAATCGAGCATCTATCAAGTTAGAAATTAATTGCGATTTGCCGCTACCGCTCGGACCATAAATAGAAATCGCATCCGGTAAATTTCCTTCATGGAAATAATGATTCACAAACCGCCGGTAAGCTTGGTAGCCTCCATCAATCAAAGATGTTTTATAACCAATTAAATCCATCACTGTGAACAAAGAGCGCGAACGCATTCCACCACGCCAACAATAGATAATGAAATGACAAAATGGCTTGTGTTTCTCGGTCTTCCCATTTTCAAATTCTAGAATTAATTTTTCTACTCGCTCTAAATTTTTTTTTAAATTTCCAGCTATTAATTTCGCGCCCAACTGTCTTGCCGTAAAAGGGTTTTGCTTATACTCTGTTCCAACCTCTGCTCTTTCCAAATCATTTAGTACCGGTAAATTAATGGAACGAGGAATATGATCTTCGGCAAATTCTGATTCGCTTCTCACGTCGATTACAATATGAGAAGCAGGGGAAAATTCTTTTAAGACTGAATCAATTGCTTTTATTTTGGAAGTTTGGATCATGGAAAATTGCTTTACGTTTTAACTCTTCTCCGCGAATCGTGAGTAGATGTATGGTTTAGCTTCAAGAAAACTAAATGACTCTAAAGAATATATACTTTTTTTATTTAGTGGAATAATTTTCCTCACAGCCAATTCTCTGTATGCTTATATGGATTATCCCTACGGAGTTGGTTTTCAGATTATACAACTTCCCCTATTGCCAATAGACAATGTAAACTCAGGAAAAGGAAATTTTTCCGGTAGAATTAACTCACGACTAATCAATGTATTCTCAATACAAAGCAATAGATTTATTGTAGACGGAGAAGAGAGTCAAATAGAGCCTAATTTACGTTATGCGTTAACAGATGAAACGCAATTTGGTTTTAGTGCTCCGATTATTTCTCGCGGAGGCGGGTTCTTAGATAAAAATATAGAAACATTTCATAGAACAACGGGGGTTAGCCAGGGAGGAAGAGACAAATACCCTAGGAATGAATTTAACGCAAGCTACGAACCGCTTTCTCTGTATTATCCGCTCTTAGATAAAGATTTGTTTGAATCATATGTAAGACGAACGAATGACTTTAGGAGTTATCCTAGAAACTCGACCGATCCTCCTATAAATTTTCCTACTCACGAAAATGAAGTAAGAAAGCTAGTAATTAACAAGTATTATCCGTATCTAAATGAATATAAAACCGAAGATTCTATAGGTAATTATGATTCCATTGCACAGGGCAATCCAAAATTCTTTCTCCAATCTACTATTCTAAAAGGAAGTTTCTGGTTTGATAAAATAACAGCAGGCGGACAAGTAAGAGTTCCAACTCGCTCTGTGGAATTAATTGGAACTCCGGGAACGGATATTTCAGTGTATGCGGTGTATCACAAGGATTGGTTTGACGGAAAAATCAATTTTAAATTTGGAGTTTCCTATTCGCAATTCGAAATGCATAAATATAGAAATTTTGATTTAAGAAAAAATCAATGGGTATTTCGTCCTTCACTCATTTACAATATCAATCAGAGTTGGAAACTTCACTTCGAATACGTTTATTTTGCCTCTCCTATTCTTCACTGGAATAGATTATCAACGCCTGCTCATCAAATAGGATTTGGAGTAAGTCGTAGTTTTGATGATTACCAATTGCAGTTTGCTACTTTCGAAAATATTATTACTTATTCGAATACTCCTGATATTGGATTTTTAATATCTCTAGAGAAGTTCACTTTAAATTAGCTACAAAATCAGTTGCATGCAAAAGGTAAAAATTTATGAGTTAGATTTTATTTAGAAATAAATTATTAGTATAGACAATTTATAAAACTGCTAATACATTATCACAACGTATGAAAATTTTTGTGTATCTTTTGGCACTGCTAATTTCTTTTCCTATTTTAAGTAATCCCTTCAAGATTGATTTAACTCAAGAGTGTAATTTAGAAAAATGTGTTCCTCGAATTTGGTATTTGAATGATTCTTTCGATACAAAATTTCTTTCTATAACAGCCGCTCCAGAAAATTGGAAACAGGCAGATAAATTTCCAATCTGGTTGAATAAATTTTATCCTAAAAATGAATCTATCTGGACTTACACGATGATTAGTTTTTTCGATGTTCCCGAAGATATTTCAATCAACAGGCAAACAGGGATTAAACTCGGCGAAATTGGTGAAGTCTTTGAAATTTATATCAATGGAAACTTAGTAGTAAGCGAAGGAGAAATAAAGGATGGGAAAGTTACATTTCATAGAACTGTTCGCGGAAAGATTTATGAATTTGATAAAAGTTTTTTAAAGCCAAAGGATAATGCATTGCTGATAAAAATTTCCGGCGACCCGAGATTTGATCATACCGGATTTTATTTAACTAAAGGCTATCAAATTGGACTTTATGAAGACTTACAGTACGAAGAGCAAGATAGAATTACTTTAATTCTAATTGGAATCTATCTTACAATTGGATTCTATCATCTATTTCTATTCACCAAGCGAAAAAAAGATCGGTATAATCTTTATTATGCGATATATACAGTAGGGTTAGGAATATATATCTATACCAGAAGCTCGTCAATTTTTGAACACAACTGGGATACTACTTTGATTCAGCGTGTAGAATTATGCATATTATACCCTATAATATTTTTTAACCTTGCTCTACAAGAGGAGATTTTTTTTCATAAAATTAGAAGAATAACACTCTATTATGGATGGTTTTTATTCTTATGGTCTTTTCTTTCTATATTCCCTCCTATGTATATTGCTGAATATCTGCTTCGAGTTTGGCAGGTAAGCTTTATTACCCTCGGTCTTGGAATTGCGATTAATATTTTATACACCTCTGTAAGGGATAGAATTCCGAATGCCAAAAGACTTATGTTTGGAATGATTTTTTTAACATCGTCTGCTTTATTCGATGTATTTGATTCACTTTTTCTGAATACTGGACTCGCATTTAGTAAATACGCATTTTTTCTATATGTATTTGGATTTGCAACCATCCTTGCAAATAATTTCATCCAAGTGCATAACGAAATTGAAAACTTAAATGATACGTTAGAAAAAAAAGTAGAAGATCGCACGAAGGAGCTAACATCTAGTTTGCAAAGAGTAAACGAATTAAAAAAACAGCAAGATGGAGATTACTATCTCACTTCTCTTTTGATTGATCCTTTAGGTGTAAATCATGCGGAAAAAGAAATTATTAACGTTGAATTTTTACTCAAGCAAAAAAAGAAATTCAGTTTCAAAGGTAACGACTCGGAATTAGGTGGCGATTTATGTAGAACAGAAACCATTAATCTAAAGAATCGATCCTTTACTGTATTCTTTAATGCTGATGCTATGGGAAAATCTATGCAAGGAGCAGGCGGAGCAATTGTAGTCGGAGCAGTATTTGATTCTATTATCGAAAGAGCGAAACTAAGTAAACTGGTGCAAAATTCTTATCCAGAGCGTTGGTTAAAAAATTCATTTGTCGAATTACATAAAGTATTCGAAAGTTTTGATTGCAGTATGTTAGTTTCTATTGTGGTTGGGCTAGTCGATAATTCATCGGGTCTAATTTATTATATCAACGCAGAGCATCCATACCCAGTTCTTTACCGCGACGGCAAAGCATCGTTTATCGGTGATGAATATATCTATAGAAAGTTAGGAATGCCAGTAAATGAAAACGCATATATTTGTGTTGAAACATTTCAAATGAAACAAGGTGATATTTTTATTTCTGGTTCAGACGGACGCGATGATGTTATTGTCACTAATTCTCTGGGTGAGAAAATATTAAACACGGACGAGAAAGCTTTTCTAAGAGTTGTAGAAAATGCAGAAGGTGATTTGAATGCAATATTAAAACTACTTACAAAAGATGGGGAGCTTACCGATGATCTGTCTTTATTAAGAATTAATTTGAATAAGAACCCTTTTCCATTTGAAATTGAAGATTTAGAAGATGTAATCAATTCAAATCCTACCATAGAAAAAATTGACCAAGAAGCAATTGCTCTTGCGAATAATGAGTATTTACTTTCAAAAGTCACTGATATAAA
This sequence comes from Leptospiraceae bacterium, assembly GCA_025360185.1. Taxonomy (GTDB): domain Bacteria; phylum Spirochaetota; class Leptospiria; order Leptospirales; family Leptospiraceae; genus UBA2033. Next base: position 10,650 of record JANYCR010000240.1, read on the forward strand.
AAAATTAAAGAATTTAATTTTTAATTATATTAAACTAGAAAAGTATCACGAAGCAGTTAAATTAGGTAAAGAATACCTGGATTTAATGCCAGCCGATATCAACATGATATACTTGATTTCGGAAAGCTTAAAGAGATTAAAACATTTTGAAGAAGCTATCGAACTAGGCGAGCGACTAAGACTCAGAAGAAAACAAAGTATAAATAATTTGATAAATCTGGCTGAGTGCTACACTGCTCTTAATCAATACGATAGAGCAAAATTATTGCTGCATGACGTTCTTATATTAGAGAAAGATAATATTTCAGCGATTGAATTATTAGAAGGAATTAGCGTATAATATGAGTTATACACAACTCTTTTAATTTTATTTGTGGCATTGTTGCATCTAGCCTGAGTGCGTTTCTAGGAATAATTTTTTCATAAGCTTGACTGACCTTTTTTAAAGTCTCTAGATTCTCAAAATGCTCGGCTACATTTCTTCGTCTAGTTCGAGCAAGCGATATTTCCGGATTAATTTCTAGATAAATAACTAAGTCCGGGATTGGATAATTTCGACTCAAGTTCATTTCTAAAATTTTTTCCGGCGAAATCGCTTCATCTGACTGGTAAGCAGCCATCGAATAAAAATATCGGTCGAGTATAACACTGTTACCCGCTTTAAGATTTGGATAGACATTTTTTTCTAGAGAATCGTTCCTGTCTACCAAGAACAACTCGATTTGCTCTTCTCTAGTCAAAGAAATTTCTTTTCGCAAAAATTTTCTAATTTTTATTCCAGTCTCAAAATTAGTAGGCTCATTAAATTTTACAATTGGAAAATTTCTTTCTACAAGCAAATGTAAAACCATTGTAGATAGTGTGCTTTTTCCACTTCCATCAATTCCTTCGAAGACAATAAGCTTAGGTTTTCCCAAAATCTTTTCCCTAAGACATTTAAAAACTAGGGCAACTAAATGCCAAATGAAATTTAAGGAATGTAGTACGAAAAGAATTCTTAGTTGACATTGAATTTATTTTCCATAATAATTTATATATGGCGAATGTAGAACCACAGGACTTAGTCTCTATTCTAAAAGAAAATCGAATTGATGAGTATAAAATTTCGGAGCAAAAGAAAATGCTTTCTCATATTTCGGAAGAAGCGATTAGGTTAAAATATAATTCTATTTCTCTTGATGTTAGTGAATTCGAGGATACTATACTACGAAAGGGAGTTTACTTTGCATTACTCGGAGCATTGTATGCATTTCACGATAGGGAACTTGATCCAATGGAAACTCAACACTCCCATTTATTTAAAGTTATTCGAGAAGATATAAAAAAAGTCTACGAGGAAATTTCTAATTCGTTAGTGAATGAAGAGACGTGGGTATTTGAAGCATTTGATTATGGTATAAAGCATGTCTATTACTTGGATTGGCAATTATACCTTTCCAAGATATGCTACTAAGAAGGAAGGGTTAATATCTCGTAACCTTTATTAGTTACTAAAACAGTATGCTCAAATTGCGCAGACCATTTTCCATCTTTCGTTCTAACTGTCCACTTATCTGATTTAGAGACTACTACATTGTATGCCCCTAAGTTCACCATTGGCTCAATGGTAAATGTCATTCCTTCTTCTAATTTTGTGAGTAGTCGTGTTTGTTTAAAATGGGGAATCTGTGGATCTTCATGAAATTTTTTTCCAATCCCATGACCCATTAAATCACGGACAATTCCGTAGCCATTAGCCGTAAGAAATTCATCAATAGCATTGGAAATATCATTCACGCGGTTACCCGGCTTTACCTGCTCAATTCCAATCCACATCGCTTTCTCTGTATCGACAACGAGCTTCTTGATTTCTGGTTTGACTTTACCCACTAAAAAAGTTTTCGATGTATCACCGTGATATCCATTTAAAATTGGAGTTACATCTATGTTAATAATATCTCCATCTTTTAAAAAATCGCTAGCTTTTGGAATCCCATGACAAACAACGTCGTTAACAGATGTGCAAATTGATTTTGGAAAGCCTTTATAATTTAGAGGAGCAGATACAGCCCCACGCTTGATCGTATACTCGTGGCAAAGATCATTTAGCTCCAGTGTGCTTACACCCGGCTTAACAAATGGCTCTATGAATTGCAAAAGTTCAGCGGCAAGTTTTCCTGCCGCTCTCATTTTTTCTATTTCAGCTTTATTTTTAATATGAACCAATTAATTTCTCAACTAAAAGTCAGATGCTCTAACGGTAGATCTTTTATTTGATTTAGTTCTTTCGATTGCCTCGTCTATTAAACGATATACTTTTTCGTTTAATCCCTCAACTACATCACTAGATGTCATAAGCTCTTTCGACTTAATGTATTCTTTTACCTTACTTGAAACGATTAGAATTGATTTTTCTTCAGACATAAAATCCTCTTATTTTTGTGTTTATGTATCAAAGAAATCGAATATAGTTTTTTCGTAAATTAAGAAAAACACTATGAAAGTTTTTATAAAAAAAATATTAAATTTATTTGAGCGCATATTGCAAAATGAATGCAATTTATTCTTAAACTACATAATATTTGCTTTACATTTTATCATATGCTTATACAATTTTACTTCCAATATGCCAAATTGAAAATCAATACTTTAGATTTTCTCGATAAAGAAATATTTAGGTAAACAAGAATGGATACTACTAAAATTTTTAATATTATTCTCGGATTAAGTAATCAAGCTCTTGAAGAGGCTTATAAAACGCAAGCATCCTTCGAAAAAGAGTATCTCCGAATTTTAACTATTGGAAGCAATAATAATTCAGATCCTGCAGTTGCCCTTAGAGAAACAACAGAGAGAGTAATTATTTTTTTTGAAGATATTATATTCAGACTGACTACAGCCATTGATAAAAGAGTTAGTTAAAAATCTTTAGTTAACTCTTATTATTAATAATCGCATCGACTAAAGATTTTTCTAAATTTAATTTTTCTGCAATCGTGTCGGATGTCCAATCAAACTTCTCATATAAACTTAGTACTGTAGCTTTCTTTCTTTTTAGGATTTCTGTCGTGTCTTTATCTAGTTTAAAATTCTTAGAATGATTTTTAGTTCCAGTCGTAGAAGTTACAGCATCGACAACCACAAGGAAATCAGAAAGTTTATCAAACTTATCGTCTGCTTCTGCAAGTAGATTTTCGAATCCGCCCTTCATTTCTTCTGTTTCCATTTTTAGAGTTTCAATTCGCTTTTGCATAGTTGCAATTTGTTTATGGCGGGCAGACAAATCTACCATTAAGTTTTCCACTTTATCAAATTTAGATTCAATAGATTTCACATCTATATTTTTAGAATTCAATGATTGAACTTTTTCTTCGATCTGGTTTATTCCGTTTTCTAATTCTGATTCTCTAGACTCAATTTTTTCTACAGAACGAAGAACTTTTTGTACTCTATCATTGATTTCGAATGTAGATTTGTTTGAGTTATTGAGTGATTGAGTTAAATCATTGATTCTTTCATTCACAATCTTCACTTCAGAGAGTTTAAATTCTAATTCATTTTGAATTCTTTCAATTTCAATCAACTTTTGATCCACCGATGTAATCATGGAAATTTTATCATGCAAATCATCTGTACGTTGGTTTATTAAATCACAAACGTTAGTCGCACGGGCAAGCTCATTTTCAATCTGGTCAATCCTAAGTTTATGTGTTTCTAGAAGACGAAGCTCGGATTCCATTTCTTTCTTAGTGGATTTAATTAATTCTGCATGTTTCAAGAATTGATTTGCAGTTCCACCTTCTTGTTTTAAATGCTCAAGCATATTGCCAAGCTCTTTCATAGTGTCTTCTGACTCTCGGATGATTTGACGAGTTTTGTCAAAGAGTCCCGAATAAGACTGAATATCCTCAACTTTCGCAGAGATCATATCCAGAGTATTTTTTAGGTGGTTGCTTTCCTCTTGCACATATTCTGATAAGCCTTTTTTGATTTCGACAACTTTATCTAAATCAGTGTCGATGCTATTCTTGATGCGTAAAAATTCTTCTCTCGTTTTGGAGAACTCATCGCGGTTCATATCTAGGAAATTGCTATTTGATTTTTCAATGTCACGGAAAGTTTTTTGAATCTGAGAATTGAAAGAAGTGATTTGTCTATCACTATCTTCCTTCGCATTCTTGAGAGTATGCTCAATATTTTGTTTTACATCCTGCACATAACTTGTAATGCGAGATTCCAATTTACCGAGTTGTAATTGTCCCTTATCCATGAGAACTGTGAGTTGACGAGAAATTCTTTCGTCAATTGTTTGCGTAAGCTTATCAATTTTCTCTTCTTGTTTTTCGAGAAGATTCATTCCTGCTTTTTGAATATCTTCAAGAAGTTCTTCGGACTCGTAACGAACCTTTTCAAGTTTGTTTTGTAAATCACGATAAAGTTTTTCCCCATATTCAGAAAGAAGTGACTCTTGTTTTTCATAAAGATTGAGTCCAGCTTTTTGAATTCTGCCTAATACAGAATCAACTTCTTCCTGAGATTTCTTCACTTTGCCTTGAACCTCGGAAACAATTCCATCTGTTTGAGATGCAAGTGCTTCCGAATGTTTTTTGAGAATAGCGTCTAATTGAGATTTGCCTGAATTAAATTCATTTCTAAATATATCAGAAAGTTCTTTCCCTTCTATATGAATATCTTTTAATCTTTCCACAAGGCTATCCATATCACGCTGGGTTCTAGATTTAATTTTTTCTAATTCTAGATTCCATCCCTCAATGAATATTTCTATTTTGCCGTCAGTCTTGAGTTTTTCCCTGTCAAGATTTTCTACTACACTACTTACTTCTGATTCTACTTGTTTTACAATGTCTTTCGCACTTTCAAGCAATGCATTTTTTAAATCATAGAAGTAATCGTCTACAGTTTTAATTTTGTGTAATGTATCTTTTCCGAGTTCGCGGATTTTTAGTTCTACCGCAGCGATGTCATCTAAGATTTCACTTTTCTTTTTACCGTGAAGCGTAACTAGACTGTCTTCGAGTTCATTTTTTAAAGCAATGAATCTATCGCGAGTATTGTGTTCGATTTGATTGGAAACACGACTCATTTCTGATTCGAAATTCTTTAAGCTATCAACGATAGAATCTTTTTTGTTTTCTGTTTCTTCGTGGAAAGTTTCTTTGATTCGCTGAAATTCATCCTGGAATTTTACAATTTCTTTTACTAGTTCCGCTTTCTTAAAATCCGCTTCGCGTAATAACTTGTTATCCGCTTCTAAGTATTTTTCCTGAAACAATTGAATGTTAGAAGTAATGCTATCAGCCTGACGACGGGTATCATTTAACAATTCATCTCTTCGTGTCATTGTCTCAAGACTCATGCTTTCAATTTCTGCTCGAATAGAATCAACTTCCATTTTGAGTCCACCCAGGATCGCTTCTTTCCCATGATTTACTTGATCCAAAATAGATTCAAATCTGTCTTGGAATTTCTTTTCGAAGAAACCAAGTTTGTCTTGCACGATGCCAGCAACAGATTCTGCTTTTTCTTCGAAACGAGTATCTAGTTTTTCAATTTTTTCAGCAATGGCTTCTGACGAATCTCGATAACGAGTAATTCTTACTTCGAGAGATTTTTCTGATTCACGCACAAATGTATTATAGTCGTCTAATTTTGCATTGGCTAATTCTACTTTGCCTACAGTCTCTTCTGCCATGAACTCAACTTCTGATTTAAGCTTTTCTTTGAAGGAATTTAAAACGGAATTTAAGGATTCATCTACTTTATCGGATTTTGCCTCAAGAAGTGATTCTAGTTCCACGATCTTAGTTGCAAGTGATTCTAAAATGTCTTGTGTTCTATTTGTAAGAGTATCATTGAACGAGCGGACAATCCCGTTTACCTCTTCGCGCACTTCTTTAATGTCGCGCTCAACGTCTTTGATATTTTCTCTTTGGGATTGAATGACTTGCATTCCTTCTTGGATATATTCTGCTTCGTGGCGAATTTCCGAAGCGAGGGTAACAACGTTTTTTAAATCATCGGAAATATTATCCAGATACTCCTTGTTAGCCTTAAGAGTCTCCATTAGATTTCTGGTTTCATTTGCCTTAGCTTCTAAATCGGCAATCACTTTCCGAGCTTGCTTGCCCATGATGTCTAGGTCAATGGTTGTATCCTTTACAGCTTGAATACCAGCCATTGCTGCTTGATTAATGTCTTCATTCATTTTAGTTGAATGTTTTTTGATCTGGCTGAGTCGATAGTTCGACCTATCCAATTTTCTAAATAATAGAATTACGATTACGCTCGCGATAAACGGAAATAGAAGCTCTGAACCCATATATATAGTATGTCCCATGCTAAGAGTTAAGAATTATGTCTAATTTTGCAACAAAAATTTATGTCTCATTAAAAAATATTGAAAAAATGCGATTAGTTTATGCGTCGGTTATTATTCCTAACCCTTTAATCTTCCAATAATCTCTTTGAATTCAGGAAAAGAAGTATCAATCCAAGAGTCGTCGTCAATTTTGATTTCATTTTCTAGAAGAGTTTTTAAGATTAGAAAGCTCATTGCGATTCTATGGTCATGAAAAGATTCAATCAAAGCGGAGTTAATTTTATTTATCTCATTAAACGCATACCCATCTTTTGTCTCATCTACAATAACTCCTAACTTTTGCAAGTTGAAAACCATCGCGTGAATTCGATCAGATTCTTTAGCTCTAAGGTCTTCGGAATTTTTAATTTCAAATCCATTTTCGGAAAAAAGCCCGGCGATTGTCAGGATTGGAATTTCATCTATAATAGAAGGAATTAAATCAGAGGTAATCTCTACTTTTTTTAATTGAGATGGATAAACCCGGAGATCACCCATAATCTCACCACACTCCGATCTTTCGTTTTCCACCTCAATACGTCCACCCATATTACGCAGAACAGTGATTACCCCCGTTCTGGCAGGATTCAATCCTACATTTTGAATTAAGATGCTTCCCGATTTTGCCAGTAGTCCAAAAACGATAAAGAATGCGGCAGACGAAATATCACCCGGAACTTGGAACTTTGCTCCTACAAATGAAAAGGGAGGTTTTATTTTGAAATGAGTTTTTGATAAATGTTTAATCGAGCCACCGAGAAACCGAAACATATTCTCTGTATGATCTCGCGATAACTCGTCCTCTTCATATTCTAATTCAACATCAGACGCAATAGCAGCGAGCATCAAACAAGATTTTACCTGTGCACTTGCAATCGGGCTTTTGTAGCTAATGCTACTTAGCTTCTTACCTGAAATTTTTAGAGGTGCTTTTCCATCTCCAGGTATAGATTGAATATCCGCGCCCATTAGAGCCAGAGGATCAATGATTCGCTTCATAGGACGTTTGCGTAGTGACGCGTCACCCGTTAATTGTGTATCGACTCCTTGTAGACCAGAAAGAAGTCCTGCAGACAACCGAATCCCTGTCCCCCCATTTCCAAAGTCTAATTCAACTGCAGGAGAAATTAATCCAAGTTTACCCGGACTTTTTACTTTGTATTGCCCATTTCCTAGTTTAGAAAATTCAACGCCGAGTTTAGAGAAAGATCTCATTGTATTTAATGGATCTTCCGCTTCGAGAAAACCTGAAATCAGAGACTCACCTTTAGCCAGAGAAGCAAATAGAACAGATCTATGAGAAACAGATTTATCGCCTGGAACTATAAGAGAAAAATTGGAAGGAATTTGAAAATTGGACAAAAGCATGTATGACAGTTATTACATTGCCTTATAAGTGAAAATAATAATTTTAATAATTATTATTTTGGAGATAAACTTTAATAGCGCAATATCACAATGCTACTATCAATTTAAGAAAACTAAAAATAGATGAAAAGCACTAAAGATCGTTAAGTTTTGAAAGAAAGGCGTCCTTACCACCATTTACTTTTGCATAAAAAACACATTCACAAGCACCCCATTCACTAAACGGAATTTCTTTATTTTTTTCCCCAATAGGTTGGCACTCTCGAATATTGATATTTCTTATAGAAGATTCAATGAGTGAAAATTGCTTTTCTTTTGAACCAGAATTTAAGGCAAGAACCTTTGATAACTCTGAAATTATCTCCATCTTAGCTGTTTCTTGAGCACTTGCAATACATGATTCTTGCATCTTTGATCCAGACTTTTTCGCTTTAGCAGTGTCGCTAGCCGTTGATAGTTTTCTAAGAAAAAACATTTCTCGGTTTGCGCTAGGGCTTTCGGAATTTTCTATCCATCCCGCTTGTGATGCTTTTGATTGACTCAATTCCAACCCTCTACTCGTAATACAACTATTTATAACTAAAGTTAATGTGATTATTAATAATATATTTTTAATCATGATCGAAGATATGATTCTCCTTTAATTGAATTTGAATTATTAGTGTAAAGTTCATAATTTGGAGGTTAGCTCAGAAATAAAGCTATTCTTTTTAAGAAATAGCTTCAAATCTGAATACTAGAAGATTTTACTTGCTGCCTTCTACTTCTTTAGCTCTAGCAATGATTGCATCTTTTCCACCTTCGATTCGGCTGAAAATAACACATTCGCATTCTTTGTAATCACTGTATGGAATTTGTGGATCTGCTTGGGCTAATCCCTTACATTCCTTAGTACTAACACCTTTAATCTTACCTGTGTATTCACTTACAAGTACACTTCCAGTAGATTCACCATCAGCAACACCAGATGCACCAGTGAGAGTTTCCCCAATCATCTTTCGCATTAGGTTTCCTTTGCCTTGTAAAGCCGCTGCTTCAGTGCAGGTAGATTGCATCATAGCACCACTTTTCCTATCAATGGCTCTTTGACTCGCACGAGCTGCATGTTTCATATAAAAATACTCGTGTGGCTTTTTGTTTAAGTCATCCGGAGGACCTCTCCATCCTTCAAATTGTTGTCCGTTTTCTAGCTCAGCAGCACTTTTGCCGCCACCACATCCAACTACTACACCCATTAACATTGTAAAAAGCAAGATTGCTTTCATTTTCGACATCCTTAACTCCTTGAATTAAAAATTAAGATTATCTCTATCATCCCCAACCCTTTAAAAAAGTTAAAGCAAAATATTGATTTTTCAGAAATAAATTTCTAAAAAATTAGATTCCTCCTCCATGAATAAACTCTTGCAGTATATCATCCTCTTTATTTCTTGGTTTTTTACTCAAAGTTTGTGCATGGGAAAGCTCAGCCATTTCCTTTTGGAGGGTTTCAATCTTCTCAAGGAGAATTGAAAATACTTTAGCTACAGGATCAGGCATTTGCCCATGGTCAAGCATATGCTCACTGTTCTTTTCTTCGGATTTTACGACTCGCCCTGGAATTCCAACAACCGTGCAATTAGGCGGGACATCTCGCATCACAACGGAACCAGCACCAACTCGGACATTGCTTTCAAGCACGATATTTCCAAGGATTTTTGCGCCTGAGCCAATGACTACATTGTCCTTCAAAGTAGGATGACGTTTTCCTGATTCCTTTCCCGTTCCACCCAGAGTCACGCCTTGGTAAATAAGACAGCCGGTTCCTATTTCAGCAGTTTCTCCAATTACGACCCCCATTCCATGATCAATCATGATTCCATTCGCAATCTTGGCTCCAGGATGAATATCTATTCCAGTTAGAAAGCGTGCTATATAATTAATGTAACGAGGAATAAGAGGTAATTTACACTTGTATAAGAAATGTGCAATGGAATGAAACCACAATGCGTGTAAGCCAGGATAACAAAGAATCACTTCTAAATAGGATTTTGCCGCCGGATCATTGTCTTTGATTTTTCTTATATTCTCGAACATGAAAGATGAATAATTTTAGGAAACTTTTTTTAAAACAATTAAACTTGTCCGCCGGGAAAATTATCTATTTGCTCTTCATATCGTACACGCCTTCCCAATCTTCCGGAAGTCCAATTTTTAAATATTCTTTGGTGCGATCTAAGTATTGCAAGACTGCTTTGTCTTCAGGAAAGACTTCTAGTACGGCGGTGAAAATTTTATTTGCAGATTCCATATCTCCGATGAGATAAAAATTAATCCCTTTTTTAAAAACTAGGTTGGACTTTATTTTTTTTTCTCTAATCACAGGGTCATCTGCATTCATTATTTCATAAATTTCTATAGGTTGTTTTCTTCCTTTTACTCGTACGCGATCTAAATAACGAATTGAATATTGAGATGGATCTTTTATTTTTCCAAGAACTACAGAGCTAATGATAATAGAAGAACCATAATACTTTGTTAGCCCCTCAAGCCGAGCTGTTAAATTCACATGGTCAGAAAATGCGTCTCCCTGCATTCGATTGACTTCTCCAATCATACCAAGCATCATAAATCCAGTATGAATTCCATATCCCGTTTGTATCGGTAAATATCCGTTAGCCACTCTTTTTTTATTATAAACAGAAAGTTCATTCAACTGAGCTATCGCAGAGTCAATGGCATCTTCCGTTTTTTCTTTGAATACTGCCATAATTGCGTCGCCTACATATTTAACAATGATACCACGGTATTCTCTAACTTTCGGACTTACTCTTTTAAAATAAGCATTTACAAAATCAAAATTTTCCTGCGGAGTCATAGCCTCTGAAAGTGTAGAAAAAGAGCGGATATCCGAAAAAACCACAGACATATCCGTTGCAACGTTATCACCCAGATTAACATCTATTATGCTCTCTTTAGAAAGAAATTGTAAGTAGTCATGTGGAACAAATCTTTCATAAGACTTATTCAGTGTGGATATTTGGATATGAGTTTTAATCCGAGTTAGTAATTCTTCTTTTTGAAATGGTTTCGCTAAATAGTCATTTGCCCCACATTCAAATCCATAGACAAGATCACTGACTAGATTTTTTGCGGTAAGCATAATAATAGGAAGATGTCCACTGGAATGAGTTTTCCTTACAATTTTACAAACTTCGTAACCGGAAAGCCTTGGCATCATAATGTCTAGAAGTATTAAGTTTATTTCTTCCTTTTCTAAAATTGCAAGCGCATCATCCCCATTTTGCGCCTTTAAAACAGAGTAATCAGCGAGACTTAAATGATTTTCCAACACTTGCACATTTACTGGCTCATCATCTACTACTAAGATTTTTATATTTCGATGGGATTCATCAATCACCCGATTAACAAAAGATTCTTCTGAATATTCTGTATTAACCCCGAGAGGGACAATTGGAGGGACTGTATTTGTTTCTAGTTGTGCTTTCTCATTTGTAACTGGAATAGTAAAGAAAAATTTGCTTCCTCTTCCAACTTCAGACTCGACCCATATTTTCCCTTCATGTAATTCGATTAATGTTTTTGTTATGCTAAGACCAAGACCCGTTCCACCATATTCTCTCGAGATCGATGCGTCGACTTGTTCGAATGATTGAAAGATAGAATCAAATTTTTCATTCGGAATCCCTATTCCAGTATCGGAGATAATAATTATTAGCTCCTTCTCGTTGTTTTGCTCTGCGGAAATTTCTATTTTTCCTGAATTAGTAAACTTAATTGCATTTCCAATTAGATTAAGTAAAATTTGTTGGAGTCGATTATCATCACCTATAATTGATGGAGAATTTTCCGGGATACTATTTATTAACTCAATATTTTTACCATTTAAGAGATGTCTGGAGAGAAGCAACACCATATCAGCTAAAGATTTTATATCAATTGGTTTTTTCTGAATCGCGATCTCGTGATTTTTTAATTTAGAAAAATCTAGAATATCATTTACTAAATTAGAAAGCCTCTTTCCACTATCGCTTATCATCCTGAGATTTTTTACAGATTCTTTTTGTAACTTGCCCGTAGCCCCATCGATCATCGAATCTGCAATACCAATAATTCCATTGAGGGGAGTTTTTAGTTCATGCGAAGTATTTGAAAGAAATTCATCTTTTAATTTATCTAATTTTTCTAGCTCTTGGTTTTTTCTTTCTAACTCGGTAAGACTTGAACTCAAATCAAGAGCCATTTTATTAAAAGTAAGTGATAGCTCTCCGATTTCGTCCGACGAAGCAACAGGAACTCTTTTTTCTAAATCACCACGACCGAATTCATCGGCGGCACGTTTTAAAATTAAAAGAGGTGCAATTACCTTTTTTGAAAGTAAATAAACAATTAAAAGGGAGAGGGAAATCAGAATTAGCCCTACAATAATTCCACGGTTTCGAATATTGATGATCGGAATAAATCCTTTTTCATTTGGAATTTGCAGAAATAACTGCCATTGGTTTCCCTGGAAATCAAGAAAGCCGGGCTCGCCTTCTTCTGCGTGAATAGTATCTTGAAGTAAGATGTCCATTCTTGTTTGTTTTAGAAGTGAATCTTTTTTATAGGACTTATGATTAGAATAAATGGTATTACCCTCATGATCGAGTAAGTCAACCAAGATATATTCTTCTATATCTTCGTTTCCACTGAGAATCTGGTGTAGTCTGCCTATGGAGATAAACGCAGTAACCGCTCCAGAAAAATTTCCATTTTTATCTATAATAGGAGCAGCAAATACAATGACTTTATTACCTAGCTCTTTGGAATATTGAATATCACTACCGGCACTAATTTTATTGTCTAAATAAACTTCTTGAATCCATGTAGAATCTTTACATTTTTCTCCAATTGCCAAACCATTAGTATCCGCTATTTTTTTACAGTCCTTATCATAATAGGATAATGAAATATAGACTTTTCTTTGATTTCTATATTGTATCAGTTTTTTAGTAATTTCTTCATCAGAAGCTTTAGAATAAAAAATCGGATCGGAGCTAATCGTTTGCATATCTGAGTAACGCTCAAATAAAACTCTGTCCATCTTATCAAATATATGACCTGCTTTTTCCTTTAACCCAGTTCTTATTTGCTGCTCTACGAAATGAATTGCTAAAATATAAACAGAAATCCCTGTAGGAATTATTATACCGAGAGTAAAGATTAAATAAACCGCAAATATTTTAAAGGATAATTTCATTTTACCTCTTTGCTCTTTACAAATGTATCATCTATAATAGATTTTAAATTTGGATTCCTATAAATCTGTCCTCTTTCTTTTAAGAATCCGATGATTGTTTCGCCCGCAGTAAAAAGTCCCGACTTTTTATCATTCGAATTAAAGTTCATCGTTTCTCCAGGAAGAACAACCCCAGGCATACGAGGTCCTTCTTGCGGAGCCTGTGAAATACTTTCAGTCGAGGGTAGCTTTTGAGTATTTAATTTAGAATTATCTTCTTTGGGCTTTTCCAATGTACCTCTATTTTCCTCCAAGGTTAAAAACCTTAATCCCTCTAGGTCTTCTTTAATTCCAGAATCGGTTTTTTTTATTTTACCTGCTAAAATAGAAATAGCCTCTTTCTTGTTTTGTAAATAAAATTGATTAGCCTCATCTAGGGATTGAATTAGACTTTTCAATTCAGAATCATGCGTTTTTAAAAACTCGGCGTCTACACTTAAAGTATCCGAAAGTAAATTTGGGTCATCTGACGATCTACCGATTATATTCCAACCTCTCTTAGAAATTTCTGATGGGCTTATTCCAGTAGTATGACCGGCATCTATATGATTCTTTTCTAATTCAGTTATTACCTGGCTAACCGGGAGGTTAACAGTATAGTATTCACCGTCTATAATTTCTTTTTTACTTAGAAGCTGTTGCACAAAGATGTGAGAAGAAGAATTTACGCCGTCAAACGAAATTCTTTTTTTACGCAATAAAGATAAGTCTTTTATTTTAGGTCCCGCAATAATAATATCAGTAGTAAAAGAATCACTAAAACGATAAATAATTTTTGTTTCATGACCTTCAGAGGAAAACACGATAGACTCTGTTAAGCCTGTGCAGATAACATCTAATTTTTTTTCTGAATACAACTCGCTTATATTTTCAGTTTGAATTAATTCTACATCGAGTCCATTTTTCTTAAAAATTTTTTTTTCTTCTGCGACGAAAACATGCATAAAATTTGCTCTAGGCGGAACACCAAGGCGAATTCTATTTTTCCTACTCTTAGCCTCCGAACAAGAGACTAAGAGAATAAGAAGAATTATCCAATGCTTTTTACTTATCCGCATAGCTTGCGCCTGAAGTAACTCTTTCCTCATTCGGAATTATTTTTTTTAAGTAAGCAAAAACGTTTTTTGCCTTTGATTTATTTCCCTGTTTTAGGTAAGACCAGCCAAGTCCTATCTGCATTTCTGTGTCAGCAGGATAATCTGCAATAATTGAGTCATAGTATTTTTCAGCTTCTGGATAATTCGCGAGCACATAATTCGTATAGGCCAGCGTGCTCCTTGCAAAATAATTCTTGCCGTCTTTATTTAGAATTGTTTTACATGCAATATCTACCTGCTTATATTGACCAAGTGCAAGAAGTGCTCTTACATTACCAAGCCTGGGCTCAATCGCATCAGGTTTCAGTAATATTGCTTTTTGGTAATAAGACGCTGACTTAGTAAAATCTCCCTTGATCAAAGCAACCCAGCCAGTTCTCAATTGAATAAAATAATCATTTGGATTATCTTTGCTTAAACCTTCCATTGTTTCCAATGCTTTCGCATACTCCCTTTTTGCCTCTTGTGTATAAGAATCTGTTACGGGATCTCCCATGATCTCTATTGCAATTGCAAATAAACATAGTAGTAATAATCTTTTCATTATAGTCTCCATATAAGCATAAGTTTAACGGTATCAGAAGTAGGTCTATCATTTCTTGAATCCAACCATTTATCATGACTGTATTGCAATTGGACAGTTAGGTTTTCCGTTTTAACGCCAACTTGTCCGTATCCACCATAAAGCATATCAAATCCAGTATATATCCAATTTTCTCCCATAAAAGGTGTGCGTGCAGTTCCATATCGCCCCCCGATTCCGCCATAAAAATTACCAGACGCATAACCAAACTCTTGCTGAAAGAAACCATAACCCTTAGAATTTTTCACAGTGTCGGTAGTCGTAAGAATTGGACCGACGGCAAGGAATACAATATTCGTAGAATTTACAGACATGTATTGCCCGCTAATAGTAGAAGAAGTATAAAATTTTTCTAAGAACGGGTAATAAAAAGTAACCGTTCCTTGACCGCCCTTACTATTTGGAGCAGAGATAGCCGCACCAGAAACGGAAAGAGTAAATTTGTTCGTATAACTAACTCCAAGTTGAGCCGCAGCCCCACCATTTAATAAAGCTGTATTTGACTTTAGCCCCTGTGGAGTAAAATGAACAGAGAACCGGTTAGATATTTTATAAGATACACCCATTGCATACTTTGTAGTTACATAATCTTGTGAAGTAATTAGTGTTGCCAAATTTTTTAAGTTAGTATAAGAACCAAAATAGTAACTTGGAATATAAGAAGGAAACTTCAAATAGCCGTAGTCAGATAAATAAGCAATATTTATTGGATCAATGATATAATTAGTTACTCCCTTCGTAGAATTCAAATTTTGCGTTGTATCATTGATTGCGCTCGCTCTTATATTCCAATCTACATTTGGACTGTAAGAAACTCCCAGTCCATATTTTTGACCATTCCCAACATAATCAGATCCTTTAAATCCGTAAGAGCTTGCTTCTGGAATAACGGCTAAATATGGGTAACCGCTACTAGCACCAGATAATGAATATTGAATACCCTTGTGCTCGGGCGAAAGTTTACTTCCTTCTTGAAAAAGCTTAGTCGCTTCGTCCTTATTTCCTTTATAATATTCGCAAAGACCGATTTTCCAAAGTAAGTCGGCATTCTTTCCGTTTTGCTCTTGCAATTGCTTATAATTTTCCGAAGCCTTTGCATATTCTTTTTTTTCTAAATAGGCATCGCCAATTCGTTGTTTGGCGTAGTAATTTTTTGAGTCTATCGCAAGAATTTTCTGCCCTGTTGCAATACTCTCATCATTTTGTCCTAAAGCAAGAAGCGCCCATTGAATGCCGGATAACGTATCAGCACTAGAGCTAATGCTGTCGGCTTTTTTATAATCTGCGAGTGCACGATCATATTTCTCCGTCATCATATATGCATAACCTCTATAGGTAAACGCAATTACAAAATCAGGATTTTTTTCAATTACTCGATCGAGTATCTCAATTGATTTTTTATAATCTAGTTTTTCCATTTGCCCGATTGCTTCTGCCAGTGTCTGTGAAAAAATGGAATTCGTATTGGATAGAAGAAATCCAAAAACAAAAAAGCCGACTACTCTAATTTTTTTAAGATCCATTGATTCCCCTCTTTATTTTTAATCAAAATAACTCCAGGAGCAGATGAATCCGGGGATAAATCTAACTCATAGAGGATAATACTCGTATTGCGCATAACTTTCACTTTCAAACTAAGGCTTGTGTCTTTCTCAATCATCTCACATTGCCATTCAAATCCTACACTATCACTAAAAGGATGGATTAGATCTTTAATCAGACGAACTGGTAGGCTCGAAAAATATTTATAGGACATTCTATCTTTCCATTGGCTGGAATTGTTTATAAATGGAACTCGATAACTAGCAAGATAAAAAAAGAACAAGCCTGTGTTTTTTTTACCAATATAATCCAAGCAAGAAAAAAAATCCGGGGATATATAAAAGTAAACTCGATTATTTTTCTCATCTTCAAGGAATCTATTTCCCAATAAATCTAATTGCACTTTCCATTTTTCAGTATAGGTTTTAGTGTTATTCTTAGTGAGGCTAATAGTAAATTCCTCTCCTGGTGAAATCGAGTAGAAGTTTTTTAAATTAAAATCGGAATGTAAATTCGTAACTACTTGTTCTTCTAAAGGGATCTCGTTGAAATGAATCAATGTTTTCCCATCTATTTCATTCTGATATTGCGTAAAACTAATAGGGATAGTTGAGCTTCCCAGTTCTGGAGTAGACTGAAAATGCAAATGAATATGTGGTTCTAAACTCCTACCGGAATTTCCAGCAAGACCAATCTTTGTCCCCGCAGTAACATAATCACCTTCTTTTACTGAGATAGAATTCTTTTGAAAATGAGAAGTATGTGAAAATAAAAATGGAGTATGTTCGATTAACACTAGATTACCCCAATTATTTTTTGTATCAACTTCACCGGGTTTGTTATCATCTAAGTGCTTTACTACTTTAATGACTCTACCTGCACAGGGGGCAAGTACTGTTAGCCCGTAAGTATAAAAATCCTCGCCTGTATTATCTTTTCCCTTTCGGACTTTTCCTTCTGAATCAATCGCCATAAAATCAAGGCTTTCTTTCCATGAATCTCGGTGCGTATACTTTCCATTAAACCCTTGGGACACTTTCCATTTTCCAGAAAAAGGCAAACGAATATAAAGTCCGCTTACTCCAAATCTTTGGAGCCTAGTTTTATAATAATCTAAATTAGACTCTGGCGCACCTGGTAAAAAGTCAACGACGACTAAGTTTCTATTATGAAGTAATTTAATCGAATAAATAAATAGAAGACTAACACTTGTAAACGGTAAAGCCAATACAGGAATGCTAAACGGGGTAAATAAAACACTCGCAAAAGAAGACACGAGAGCACTCACCATAGAGGCAAGGGCAGCTATTAAAAAAGTAGAGGGGCTTGGAACAAGAAAAATTCCGCCAACTGCAATAGCGGTTAATATATAATTAAACCCTACAGATCCAGCGGAAATATTTCCCATCTTTCCTTCCAGTAGAATATGAAAAGTAATCCCAGATGCAAACCCAATGATAGAAAGTAGAAATGCAATCCGACTAGATGCAAATAGTATTAACGCAAAACAAAATCCTGCCCAAGGACTAGACTGAAAGAAAATTCCACCTAAACTCTTAAAATAATAAACTATATATTTTGGATTTTGCGGGAATAGAGAGTCATACAAAAAATCATGACTTGCTGTTTTAAAGTTTAATCCATTGTAATCATAGAAGGAGAGGTATACAATCGTGCTTACAATAACAAATGGGAAAGATAATATTGGTAAGCCCAAGAAATACGAAAAGGAATACTCAAGTGCTATGGATAGGAAAACAAGCAATACAATTGCGGCAAATAAAATAAAAATCAAATTAAAGTCTACGTTATGGTAGAGGTTAATGGATAATCCAACTAGAAGTCCGTTAAATCCAAGAGATCCTTTTTTTATTCTCTCTTCATGCATGCCTAAAAACATCGCAATTAAGATAGAGAAGATAATCCCAAGTAGCCCCATTGCACCGACTTCCCAATTAAAGAGAGTTGCAAAAAAAATCAAAAGCCCTAGGTAAGGGCTTGGACTAAAAAGGATGGAAGAGTAAGCAGAGAGTGTCCCAAAATAAATTGTTTTTAAAAAATTCATGCGCTACCTAATCTTTTATTCCAATTCCATTGCATTTATATCGTCTACCGTTTCTTTTCGGCGAATTTCCTTTACATTTCCGCCTTGCTGAATCAATACAACTGCTGGACGCATTTCGATAAATTGCATCCACTGCGTAACGTTATACGCTCCAACTGGATGAATCACTAAATGATCTCCTCTCGACATATTTGGAAGTAAAACACTTTCTCGAACAATATCAATATTCATACAAAGGGGACCATATAAAATTACATCTTCATAAGCCTTTGAGTAATCTTTTACAGGTGAAATTTTAAAATCATACCAAGTTGAGGTATACAGAAGATTTACCCCTGCATTCAAAACAACGGCACGTTTTCCGTTTGGCATTGTCTTATTTCCTACAACTGTGCTAACAAGATAGCCCGATTCGTCCACCATCGCTCTTCCTGATTCTAGAAAAAGTGGGGGCGGTTCTTCCGGAGAAAATGAATCGTAAAGAGAAGAGCATACAGCTTCAGCGTATTGATCGAATGAGGGTAATAACGAACTGCCCGCAAAATATGTGGTTTTTAATTTATTAGCAGATACAAAACCACCACCTAAATCAATATATTGCATAGGCTGACGAAGTTCATCTCTAACTTTTTTATAAAAATCTGCAATCTTCGCAGCCGCTTTTTTATAAGCAGACGGATCCATCATGAAAGTTCCAATATGAGAGTGAACACCGACTAATGCCAATTTACCACTACTATGCGCAATTCTTCTTGCAGCTTCGAGCGCATGACCGGATTCTAAATTAAACCCAAATCGACTCCATGACGGATAAATACCAGTATCCATATTGATACGGATTGCTACATCGACTCTCTTTCCAAGCTCTTCAGAAATTTTCATCAGATCTCGAATTTCATCGAGGTGATCAGCGTGAATTCGAGCACCTTCGGATACAGCAAGCTTTAATGCCTCGTAAGGTTTATACGGACCGTTAAAAATAATTCTATTTCCAGGAATCCCATTTTTTCTAGCCTTTTGGTATTCGAAAGAGGAAACTACTTCCGCCCAAAATCCTTCTTTATGAAAAACTTTACAAATTGCATTTAGGTAATTTGTTTTATAAGACCAAGTAGGTTGAAAGGACGGGTAACGAGATTCAAACGCTTGTTTGTATTCTGCAATTTTTTTGCGAATCGTAGTTTCTGAGAAAACAAAAAGAGGAGAGCCATGTTTTTCTAAAAGTGTTTCAATTTCAATCCCATCTATAGAATGCATGGTTTCAGGAATATTAAATCCCCCGAATTTATTCGCAGCTCCCATGTATTGCCGACGAATTACGGGGCGCACATACATACGCTTACTCATGATTATCTCCTTTCTCGACTTCGAGCAACTGTCCTTTGATAGTTAGTGACTCAATGTATTTCATAGGAATAATTTCATCCCAGCTATGTCTGACGAATACTTTACCAACATCGTAAGATTGAAACGGAGTAACTTTTTCGCCTAAACTTAATTTTAATAATGCTTCCGGTAAATTTTGACCTGATGCAGTAGCAAGATATACCCACGCCGGAAAACGGGGATTAATCTCTAGTAAATACATTTTTTCAGTTTTATTTTCAATGATGTATTCTAATTCACATCCACTGTTCCATTTTATATATTCTAAGATTTTTTTAGAGGTAAGCTTTGCTTCTTCGTTATTAATAGTAACACCTGCCCATGCTTTTCCTTTGTCTGTGAGAAAGAGCTTTTTCATAACTACAGCGCCAATCATTTCTCCTTCTTTTGCGAGAGCGCATACATTTATTTCTTCACCCGAAATATATTTTTGGAAGATAACGGGTATTCCCCACTTGCCTGCCATTGCATAAAAATACCCTACCGCCTCTTCATAATTTCTAGCAAGATAAGCTTCATAAAAAACTCCCTTTACAAATAAGGGGAATCCTATTTTCTCTGTCACATGACGTATTGCTGAAACATCTTGAACAGAAATTGTCTCGGGAAGTAAGACGCCTGTATTCTGAAGTGATTCTTTTAAAAATGTTTTATCTCTAGTATGAAGCTCCTTTCTACCTGGAAGAAAAACGCTTATCCCATTTTTTTTTAATTCGCCCGATATAGAAATATAATTGTCTAGTTCTGAATCCAAAGTGGGGATAATAACGTCTAACTTCTTAATGGAATTAATATGCCGTATCCGCTCCAGTAAAACATCAGGTCCTGAACTCGGATACGGTATTAGAAATGAATTTTCTAAAAGTTCACTCATAAAATTTCCGGGTTCAAGAGCACCATAAGCAAAACCAATTAATTCTGGATTTAATTTGGATTCACGAAGAGATCGAAGAACTGGAACACCCGGACCAGGACTGTCAACTGCATTCATTCCACTAACGGCTACGACTGGTCTTTTCATTTGGAAAGTCCCAATTCTGATAATTGAATAACCATATCAGAATAATCTCGTTCAACCTCATCCGTATCAACTTCATACTCAGAAATAATCGATTGAATTATTTCTTCTTTTGTCCTATCTTGTTTTAATAAACGAACAATCGCAAGAGCTGTTTCGTTTAACGTATATGTATTACCAGTGGTCGGATCAAATACAAATCCTGTGTCGCTTAACGCGAGATTCTTTAATGCTTCTGATGCCATTATAATCTTCCTTTTTTGAGAAACATTCAAATTACTTAACCTTCGAGCGAGACTAAATTGCCACAAAAAAAATTTAAGTAGAATAAAAATGTTTATCTAAATAATAATTTCATTTTTTTATTTTAAAAAATATATATGTAATAATTATAAAATTTAACTAAGTATATTAGTGATACCTTATATTATTAGTTAAATCGTCCGTGCCTATAAGCTTGGTCTTTTTTCTAAAAAAAATTTAAACTAAGTTGAATAAAAAGCAAGGAATGTAAAGCTAGGAATAAAATACCAACGAGTGTTGTCTTAAAGGATTATATGAATAACCAAACCGATTGGGGGAAACTCCAAAACCTCCAAAAAACTTTTAAGCGAGGAACCGAACTTATTACACAGGGTGTTAAACCTAAAGCATTGTATGTTTTGATTAGCGGAAGACTAATAGTATATCGAGACGGAGTCGCAGTTTCACAAGTTAAAAAGCGTGGTGAATATCTTGGTGAAATTGCAGTGCTTTTGAAAATGACAGCAAGTGCAACTGTGAAAGCAGAAACAGAAATTGTAGTAATTGAAATTGAATCGACAAAAGTAATTCCTTTTTTTAATCACACACCAGATATAGCAATTGCTTTAGCTCGAAGGATGGCAGAGAGGCTTGTTGAATTAAATTCCAATTTTTCACAGCTTATTGATAAAGCATACAGACCTGATTTTATAAAGTCATTACAAAATAAATATGGACAAACTGTATCCTCAAATACGGAAGAATTAAATTTAGAAAAATTAAAACCTTTCTTTGTGGAATTTGCGGAAGGTATGGATATTTTAACACAAGGGCAATATCCGAGTGCTCTCTATATTTTAGTTTCAGGGACTCTTGAAATTGTTAAAAATGGAAAAGTAATAGCAGTAGAGGATAAGCCTGGTTATTATCTTGGCGATGTAGCTATTCTCAGAAATACTTTTTCGAATGCAACCGTTGTTACCCGCACAGTTTCTACATTAATAGAAATCAAAATTGAAAAAGTAGAAAACTTTTTAAACCATTCACCTGAAATTGCAATTTCGATCGCGGTAAAACTTGCAGAGAGAACTCTCGCTATCAATGAATTATTTTTAGACCTCCAAGTTGATGCTGTGCGAGATCTATTAAAAAAGGAAGAACAAGCAAAAAAAGAAATTGAATCTAAAATTGAAGGACAAGCAAAAAAAACTGAAGAAGAGTTAAAGAAGGCTCAGGACGAATTAAAAAAAGACGAAATCCGCAAGGAATTGGCTGAAAGAAAAAGAGTTAGAGCGGAGCAAGAGAAATTAGCTGCAGACCAATTTTCAAAGCAGAAAAAGCAAGACGCCATCACTACGCAAATCAACGAGCTTAAAAAAGTTGAGAAAGATATTTATGATCTTTTAGGAATAGAGATGGCAGACTAAATTTATTTTTTCTTTTGAGCGGCTGATTGCTTTTTGCCGGCGAGCTTACCTATTTGTTTCATCAATTCAATCGTTAGGTTTTCTGTTTCCTCGTTAGAAATTTTCTTCCCATAGTATTTTTCATAAGTGATTGGCTGACCAAATGCAACTTTCAATTGAGTATTTTTAAACTCGGGAAGAGATTCCATTTTTGGAAAAGTCTCCGGAGGCAACACCTCATCAGCCCCAATAATGCCAACAGGAACGATCGGAGATTGTGTTTTGATAGCAAGAAGCACTGCACCAGAATTTCCATGAAGTAACCCTGTTTCTGATTGCATATGATCGCGAGTTAAATCTTCTTCGCCAGGAATTGTCCCCTCTGGAAAAATTACAAGATGCTCATTCTTTTTTAGTAAGCCCATAGCTTTTTTAAGCCCAGTCGCATCTACATACTCACGGTCAATCCCGATTCCACCAACAAGCTCCATCATGACTCCCGAAACTGGCATCTTTAGTAACTCTTTCTTCGCTAAAAAATAAGCTCGTTGCGGGAGGATACTCGCTATTAGCTGTGCGTCTAACCAACTAGAATGATTTGGTGAAATGATGCATCTTTTTCCTACTTGAATATTTTCTAATCCAGTTACTTTTAGATTATACAAAGATTTAAACATTTGGTGATAAACAGGAATGATTAAATCTAAAAATGAGAGAGAAATCTGTCTATCTACTTTGTATTCCTTCGCCAATTCCCATAGCCTACGCACTGGAATATCAGCCGGCGCCATGAAAAAATTTAATATATCATCGTATTTTGTAACAGGGCGACTTACACCTTTGCCTAATTTAGTTTGCTTCATTGATTTTCCTCTATGTTTGTTTGTAACAACAATTTATATAATGCAAATGTATCTGCAATAAAATAAAGATTTTACCTCCAATAATTTAATGCTATCCATAAGTAGTTTCCGCAACTTCGGTTTTCACCCATTGCAAACGATTGATGATTCATAGATAATTAATGTTATGAAATATCTAATATTTTTCCTTTTATCATTTTTACTAAACTGCAAATCATATATGGTTTTAAATAAACCGGATATTCGTGATTATCCAATCAACCTAATTCCCAAAAATAAAAATATAGCTCTCGTTGGATTTGAGAGTTATGGGTATTATATTAAAGGCAAGCCCCCTTTAGATCATATTTTAAATCGTAATTTGGATTCGAATGCGATCTATATTGGAAGAGGTCTAGGCGAAGGCAATTTAGCATATCGTTATGCAATTACAAAAGAAAACTTAGAATTAAGTCAACTATTTGGAATAGGGAAGCCTATCTGGGAGTATCCGATAAGAGGTTTTAAGAAAAAGAAGCACTCATTAGAAAAAGGTTACAATTATGTGGTATCAGAATATTTACGATTAAGCAAACAAAGTAGGTTTACAGACGAGATACATTTTAAAAGTCCCGACGGAAAATTTCGAGAACGTAATATAGATTACTATATAATAGCCGTTAATAGTCCAATTTTCCAAGAAAGTAGTGGCTTGGGGATAATTACTATAATTCTTTCGTATACTTTTTCATTTTATTCTTTATCATGGATTCCATTAGTTGATCATCAAAAGTCTATAACAAAATTCATAATCTTGGATAAAAATTTGAATACACTTGATGAATTCGAAGTTATTCAGGCGTATTTTGTATTGCATACATTTCGAGAAAAGCTAGATTATTATTGCAGAATGAATGATTCTCAATCAAAGCCTTGGTTCCGAGGACAAAAACAATCCGCCTGTGTTTGGGAGAAAAATATTCTAGAAGGAAGACGGAGAATTTCGAAATTGCTTGAAGAAAAGTAAGATAATTTTGACCATTTTTCGCTATAACCTCTCATCCCGCTCTGCGCCTCCGTGTCTCTGTGGCTAATCTTACTACGTCACCGGCATATAAATCTTAAAATACGAAGGATGAATTTGCATTTTTGGATTGAAGCCTTCTTCTAGTTCGCCGTCGACGTTCATGATAAGCGGATGATGATGGTTAATCTCTATTTTTTTAATAAAGCCGGTTTTGATTTGTGGATGGTTGACATGCTCGCCGTTAAATATTTTGGGAAAATTGGCGAATAAGTTTAATCTACCTTTTATCATGGGAGAAATTAAAAATAGTTTTCCATCATTGACTCTAACATCAGGGGCTATTTGCATTTTGCCTCCAGTGTAACGGGAATTAGACACGGTGAGCATATTACATTTTAAAAATTCCTCGACACCATCTATAATTGTTTTTAATTCATATGGCTTGTGTGTTAAGAGTTTGATAAGACTAGCTATTGTATAGTTAGCAGAGCCAATTTTTCTCATCCTGATGGCAAGCTTTGTGACATCGGAAATTAAACCAACTCCCCAGATATTAAACATAATCCGTCTTGATTCGTCACCTGCGGATAAGTCTGGGTTAACCTTGTTATAAGTAATAATCGCAGAATCAATATTGATGGTAGAATTTTTTTCGAGAGCGGATAAGAGCATTTCCCTTGCAGTTTTGTAGTCTTTAATTTCAAAGTCTCGTAAGAAACTATTTCCAGTTCCACCGGGGAGAAATCCTACCGGTTTTGTAAGACCTTTAAAATTTAATTTTTCGGAAATTCCTTGAATCGACTCCGAGAGAGTTCCATCTCCGCCCATAAAAATCTGAATTTCTTTATCAGTATACGTCTCGTTAGCCGCAACACGAATATCTGCCAGAGAAGCAGTGGGACGAAGCCTGAGTTCATTACCAGTCAACTCTTTCCATTTTTCAGCAAAATCGATTGCCCTTTCTTTTGCTTTTCCTTTCCCACTGTTTGGATTGAATATAAGAACCGCGAATTTACCTTTCATTTTTCTCCTCTAGCGCTTTCGTTTGTAATCACCTAAAGTAGATTACAAAAATTCAATGTCAAGGTTGTTTTTTGCAATGCAGTTGATTTCCGTAGAGATTGAATTAAGAGAAAAAAAACGCTTTGCAAATTACTTGCATGCTTTTTATCCTAGTTCTAGTATTTTAAATACAAAAAGGAACTAAGTCTATGAGAATATCTGTAGGAAGTCTTCCCCAAACTTTAAACGAAGAGGCTTTGAAAAAAATGTTCGCGGAGTTTGGCTCTGTCGAAGAAGTCGTGATCAAACGCGACAAAAAAACGCAAACGTCTCTTGGTTACGGTCATGTCGATATGCCTGATGATGCTGGTAAAAAAGCAATTGAGAAATTGAATGGAAAAGAAATCGAAGACAAAAAAATTGCAGTCGTCGATGCCGCACAATTACAAAATGAAGGTAAAGATAAAAACTGGGACAAGCCAGTCACCAACAGCAAAATCCATGGAACAAAATTTACCGGTGGCGGATTTACGGGCGGTGGAGTTCGAAAATCCGGCGGTGGTGGCAGAGGAAAATAAAAAATGTCTATAGCTAAATTATTAAACGATACAACAGCAAATGGGAAAAAGTTTTTTCTACAATTTGGAGGGCAAGGCTCTCCTTATTTGAAAGAAGTTAGTAAGCTCTATAAAGAAGAACCTTTGTTAAAAGAATTTTTCGAGGTAGCATTTGCAACTTTGAATAAAATCGAATCAGAGGTTGGCAAATCAGATATCCTCATCGCTGAGGGATTGGACTTAAAATCTTGGATTGAAAATTCAGATTCAGCTCCTTCTGATGACTATCAGATTCGCGGAAGTGTTTCTGTCGCAATGATCTTTATTACTCAAGCAGCTAATTACCATTTGCTTACACTAAAAGGATTTCCTTTAGATAAACTTACTGCGGCTACTGCAGGCGTAACCGGACACAGCCAAGGGATCATTGGTGCTGCAATGGCATCTGTAGCCAAAGACGGAAAAGATTTTTATAAAACATTTGCGGATTTTTTAAGCTTTACTTTTTACCTTGGTTACCGTGCACAAGAAAAGTATTCTATTTTTGAAGTGGAAAAAGCAGTCCTAGAAGGAAATGCAGAAGTAGGCGATAAAAACCCTTCTCCGATGGTAGCAGTCATTGGTTATTCCAAAGAGGAACTTGAATCCCGAGTCGATGCAGCAAATAAAGATTTATCGCTAATAGGACAGGACAAACTCAGTATTAGTCTCTACAACACTCCTGATTCTATGATTATTTCTGCCAAACCTTCTTCTTTACTAGCATTTCGTAAAAAATACAAAACAGAGATGGACGAAAGAAAAGCTAAGTTTGTATATCTCAGAACAACGGCTCCTTTCCATTGTCCATTTATGGAAGGGACTTGGGAAAAGTTTGAAGTGGACTTAAAAACAAAGATTCATTTTCCATATACTGTGGCTGACTTGAAGTTGCCGCTCTATTCGATCTACGATGGTCGCCAGATCGGGTCTTCTGAAAACCTAGCAGAAGTTCTATTTAAAGAAATCGTAATCAAAGCTCTTCATTGGAATAAAGCTGTTGGTGTATTGTTTACTGATTCGAACATTGCAACAGTCATTGATTGTGGTCCGAGTGCGGTTACTTCTAAGTTAACCGGTGGGCAATTAACCTCCCAAAATCTCACTACCCAGGTACTTTGCCTTTCTAATAACAAAGACTTGAAGGTGATATTTGAGGCATAAATTATACTGAATGGATAAAATACCTGTATAAAAATTACCCTTTTTTTCTTTACATAATATCTATATTTTTATCAGGTATACTTAAGACACAAATCAATAGGAAGGTTTAACCGTGAAAAGAATTTTGACATTGCTCACTGTAACAATTTTATTTTTAACCTATGCACTGGTCTCGCAAGAGAGCACTGGAGCATTTCTAGACTTGAAACAACTCAAGAATAATGAAATAACCACTGACAATAAAAGCCAGGTCATCGATAGAGCTGCATTTAAAGATAAAGAGAAGTTTCATGAAATGATGAAAACCGCATTGAAAAATAGAAAAAGCGTTATCTTCAAAAATGAAGCTGGATCTATTTACACAAATGGAGAATACCGTTTCCATTTACAACCAGAAGAAAGCAGTGCCGCAGTTGCATACATTGAATATCAAATTGATGGCGGTCCTTTTTCTACATACTCGAATCCAATCCCTTTAGAAAAAGAAGGCGTTTACAAACTATCATATAGAAGTGTAGATATTTTAGGGAGCGTTGAAAAACCTCAGTCTTATACAATCAATGTAGATACTAAAGCACCTGAATTAGAAGCAACACTTATTGGTGATGGAATTAAGCCAGGTGATATTCAATACTACAAACCGGGTGTAAAGTTAAATGTAAAAGCTACTGATGGTGGAGCAGGTGTAAATTTAGTAGTGCTGAATGTTAATGGCGAAGGCAACTTACCATTAACCGAAGATCAAACTTTTACAAAAGGTGGGGATTACGAAATTGCAGTGCGTGCCCTTGACAATGTATATAATCTATCTAAGAAAAAAGTTCTTAATTTCTCCATTGACGATAAAAAACCTACTGTCATTGTGAAGTCTGATCCAAAACCAGTTACTATTAACAACATTACTTTTTGTAAGAAAGATTCTTTTATAGTTGCTGATGCAAATGATCCTGAATCTGGAATTGCAAAAGTAGAATACAGCGTAGGTGCTCCAGGCGATTGGAAAGAATTTAAACCAGGCACTGTTAGAGTTCCAGAAATGGATGTTTATAAAATTTATTTTCGCGCTGCCGACGTATCAGGAAATATTTCTGACGTGGTCGAATTCTCTTGTAGAGTTGACTTTAAAGCACCAGTATCTAAACATAATATCTTAGATCCAAAAGTTGACAATGGTGAAGCAGGAAAGAAAGTTGAAACAAAAATGAATTCTCCAAAACCATAAGTTTGGAAAAATAATTATTATATAAAATATCTTTACAGAAAAAGGAAGAGTAACCTCTTCCTTTTTTTTTACTAACTAGAGGAGATTCCAATTGAGAAAAATAAATATTATATTCATAAGCCTTCTTATCTTATTCATTTCATTTTGTAATAAAAATTCGGAAAAGGCAAAACAATACAACGATGTCATAGCAACTGAGATGAAATATCTTGCTGACCTCGAAAAAGAAATTGCTATGAAAGATGGACCTGAGTTAGATGCAGTCATTGAAAAATTCAAAAAAGCCGTGCCTGAATCTAAAATGAAAATTGACAAACTCGGAAATTTCGAAGGAGACGACTCACTTCAAAAAGCAGCTCTTGCCACTTGTATTTTTTACCAAGAAGTCATTGATGGAAAATGGAGTTCAAAAGGACAAGAAGTCATTCAATCTAAAGATGAAGAACTTGATAAAGATTTACAAAAAAAACAAACCGAGTTTGCTACTAAGTTTAAATTTGAGGTAACGAAATGAACTAGCATCTTTCTTTTTTCCCAACGATCTTGCAAAGATTTTTTAGGCTCACCTTTTCTTCTTTGGAAAGAATAGCCATTTCATCATTGATATGTTTAACATGTTCAGGAAATATTTCTTGGATGAGCTTTCTTCCTTTCTCAGTGAGTTCAACTGTAATATAACGCCTGTCAGCCTCTTGTCGAATGCGTTTAACAAGATCACGTTTTTCAAGGTTATCAATGACAGTGGTAATATTTGCAGTTGATTTGAGAATTTTGTCACTCAATTGTTTTTGGCACATTGATCCCATATGATACAATGCTTCTAAAATTCCAAATTGGCTAATCGTCAAACTATAACTAGAGATATGCGAGTTAAGTCGATTGTTAATCGAATCTGCCGCTCGGGCTAAACAAATAAATGTATTTAGGGAAAGAATATCCTCACTTGACCCTTTGTATTTTGTTCCCATATAGTGTATATGATAGATATGTTTTTAGAAAAAGCAAGAACTAAAATTTAGTCCTAAAAGAACATTGTAGCAGAAACCCCGATATGCCAGACATGTCCACCTACACTATAATTAGGATTTTTAGGAGTAGGAGCATATTTATAAACCTTCATTGATTTGAGATATTGGTATTCTAAAACTGTATCCAGAACTACAGGGTTTTTGAGATTCTCTAAAAAGTGCATACCAGGAAAAAGAATATAGGAAAGACCCGTCGTATAAATCATTCTATCAAAATCAATCCAGTTATTTGCGCCGGGAATATTAGGAGTAGCCTTTGGTCTTCGTGCAATGCCACCACGAATTCTAAGATTATCACTCCATTTGTATTCTGTTCCTGCACGAAGAACAGTTACATCCACTAAATGAAACGGTTCCGAATAAGAAGCCTTTGTCCTAGACATGAACTCTGTTCCAACAAATTTATTTTTATATCCTAATTGGCTCCATAGCTCACGATTCATATCAAAGGAAAACAGCCATTTGCCGTTAGGCTTATAAGCAAGTCCGTAAGCCCATTTCCGTGGAGAAAATAAATCGTATAAAGCCACATCAAAATCTAGTTGAATTCCAAGAAGCGTAGTCTGAGCCCTAGCCCCAAGAGAATTAACAGCCAGCGCAGTTTCTCGTCTATAAGAAACTCCACCGGAAAATTTTCCAAAGGTGAATGCAATTCCATATGTCGGATTTACAATTGGCTTTACTTGCAAAATAACTTGCTGATTAGGCGTAACAGTGTTAGGCGAAAGAGGAACATCCTTTAGAAGAATAGCACCGCCTCCACCTGCAATAGCTGTAAAGCCAACGCCAGCAAATAATCTATCCTTAATAATCTCAACTCCTGTTCCACCCATGATAGACGGCTTTTGATTCGCAACTCCGTATTGTAAATATCTATGCGTAGTGGGATTTAGATCATTTATAGTCAAAAGATTTCCTGTTGCAGGTCCCAAAATATTTAATCCAAAGCGAATTGTTCTTTTGAAATCATAGATATTGTTTAAATTGATTGATAAACCCAATCCTCCATAATCATCAGCTAATTTAGAAAGATCCTGACTCACAGGAGTATTTGTATTCTGTGCCGGATAACCACCTATTGCCTTTTTCGCACTATCTCCTATCGAAAGCATAGAAGCGTTCAACTGTGGATTGGCGTAGTTATACTGAAGTGTCAATTCACTAACATTTCGAGTAGGATGATCAATCGGTTTACTCGAAAATAAATCTTTCCTTGCTTCCTTAAAAAATTCTGTGATACTCTGGCGAAAAGGAAGTTTAGGTTCAGTGGTAGCCGCAACACCATTTTCTTTTTCCCATTTTTTCTTGTCAGCTAAAGCGGTTAACGTATCTCCCTCGGAAAGTCTTCCAAGTCCTGCCACATTATAATAAACCGCTGACGAATTATTCACAGTAGCCGTTACAGCATTTCCCATCCCATTGGCAGCAGGGTGAGCGCCGTATACATCTCCAAAGTCACCGGCAAATATAGATTTGCCACAAGTTAATAAAAAAATAAGCTCTATAATAATTGCTTTTTCTTTTGAAAACATAAAATTCCTCTTGTTTAAAAGCATATAGTGATTATCTAAACATAGCAAGACCAACGAATGCTGCTGCAACTGCATCCCATGAATCATCGTGACCTTTCAATTCTTTTAATCCCAGAATTAATTTGATCGCTTCCTTCACTTGCTTTTTATCTGCCGTCCCACTACCCGTAACACCTTTTTTTATTTGAGTGATAGTCGGTTCTAAAATTTTTAGCCCTCTTTCAATTAGCGTAAATAAAATTACACCGCGTGCTTCATAAACCTGTGCGACCGTTTTCTGATTTTTAAAAAAGAAGAGTTCTTCTACACTTGCAACATCTGGTTTATATTTTTTTAAAATGGTCTTCAATTCTGCATTAACTAAAAGCAAACTTTCTGGAGATTGAATTGCGGATTCAACTTCAATGGTGCCATAATCAATCAAGGTTACTTTTCTAGTTCTATCATCCCTATCTAGAATGGCATAACCGACTCTGTGTGAGCCGGGGTCAATTCCAATTATCCTTGGCAAAGTTAAACTTTATTTGGGTGACAGAAATCACCGATATAGAAAAAGATATTGCGGAAAACAATAAATAAACGCTTTTCTATATGAACATTACTTGGTGTTAGGTGAATAAAAATTACATTACTATAAACCATTGCATTCAATTGATTAATCATAAAACCTCTGTGAATAGCTTAAACTATAAAGTCTTAGATTTCTTTTCAATAGAAATTTTTATTCAGGCTATGAAATCTTTCATTCATGAATATAACCCCAGCTTTTTAAAATTTGCCTGACTTCTTCACCCATTCCTGACGAGCTTGTGATTTCCTTCTCACCAGTTAATTTTGCATCGTTATAAATCCAAGGTAGGTCAGCATTTTCAGCGCCTGCGGGTAAAGAATTAGAAATTAAAATTTGCGGGTAAGTCCCAAGCGAAGGCTGGTTTAAAATTCCCCATTTTCCTACTCTAAACTTTTCCGGGCTTTGGTTTAAATAAACAAATAGAGAAAATTCGAAGCTTGGTTGTAGTGTATCAATAATGATTTCGCGAGTCGCATTATTTCCTTTAAATTCAAAACTAAAAATTCTCTTGCTTTGAATTTTAATTCCGAACTCTTTTTGATTTCGAATTTTGTAAATTGCTCCTTGTAATTGCATAGACCCGGAATAAATTTCCTTATCAGTCTTTTTAGGAAAGACAATATGAAAAGAATTCGTGATAATCGAATGCTTATCTAATTCTTGCTCTGCGACTTTAAATAATGAACTTTCCTTCGCCAAATTTTGTTTTTCCGCTACATCGTTCTCTATGTCATAAAGTTCATCTAACTCATTACCAGATAAATATCTACCGGCTAATTGTGAATTTGTGTAAGCAGGATAAAACCGGACATACTTGAATCTTTCTGTTCGAATAGATTCAGAAAGTCTACCTTCCGTAAAGATAGATTCCTCTGCTGCAAATGTTTCTCCAAACATAGAATGAGAATAGTCAATTCCTCTAAAATCTTTTTTATGAAAAGAAATATTAGATAATCCTAATAAAGTTGGAGTAAGAGAAAGTAGGGAAACCGGTTTATCAAATTTTCGAAATAAAATTTTACTCTTCAATGCTTTGGCCGGCTTCAAAATATAAGGGACTTGAATTTCTTCTTCGAAGTGAGTCATCCCATGTCCATATTTTACTCCATACACTCCATTAGCCTCAGAGGTATGATGATCGCTAAATAATTCTCCGTGGTCTGCGGTTACTATGATAGTAGTCTCATCATAGAGATTTCTAGCTTTTAAATCTTTTATAATTCTGCCTAGCTCTTCGTCTGCGTAACGAATTTCACCGTAGTATCTGCGAATGGTTGGATTTTCTTTATTCCAAATCTTAGGATCGGTTTCTTGCTGTAAGTCTTTCATGATACGTGCAGGTGGTTCGTAAGATCCATGCGGAGTATTAAAATTTACATGCAGGAAAAAAGGAAAATGCTTATTGGTATTCAAAAAATCAATCGACTCATCTGCAATTTTTTTCGTATCATCAATGTCTTTTCCAATTTGGATAAGTTCATGAAATCCAATATCAAATCCAACACCAGTGTATTCAAGCAAGAATACATTATTCATAATACTAGCGGTATAATAAAAGTTGTCTCTTAATTTACCGACTAGATTTTTTCTAGTCGGTTGATAAAATATTTTTCTCTGACTAGGACTTACATCAAATCCAATATTTCCAATTCCTAAGTTCGATGCATAATCAGAATAAAACATAGAAAGCATCGAAGGCTTTGTCCAGTTTGCATTTACAAACGCTTTAGGAAACACAATTGAGTCTTCTACCAGTTCATCTATGTTTGGAGAAGTCGGGATTTTTAACCCAGTATAACTAAGCGAGTCCGCGCGAAGTGCATCAATTACAAATAGAATTATATTAGGCTTGTCAGGTTTATATTCATACGGTGTTAAAATAGGATGAGCAATGAATGCAAAAGATTCTTTTGAATTCCAGATAAATTTTATTTTTTGGTTAATACGAAGTTTGCGCTCATAAGAAGTCCATGACTCTATATTATCCAATGAGATAGAATCTTCAGGGGTAGAAATTCCATCTATTTCAATATTTAACTTTCCGGTCTTACCAGCATTATCCGTCAGGATTCCAGCGTCAAAGCGAAGAGAATATATTCCTGGCTCAACATTAAACTCAATGCTAGCGTTGGGAGTTAGTAAAATTGCATCCTGAGAATGATTAATAAAATAAGTCTTATCAGTATTGAAAGTAATTTGCGTATTGAGCCATTTCTTTGTTTGATCTAATCCTGAAAATCTTCCTGGATTTTTTTTCCAGTGAGAGGTTAAATTCCTTTTCTCATCGAATCGAAATTTCTCTATCTTAGCAAATTTTAATTCTCGGGTTAAATCAACTGGGTTAAGAACTTTCGGCAACTCTTGTTTATCCTCACAAGAAGTAAGAATAAACAAGACCAAAAGAATCGAGAGGAATTTATTCGCCTTCGAGAACAGCAAAGTCAATCACAGCATCATCGTCTTTGAGGTTTACAACTCTTACACCCTGAGTAGAGCGACCAATAACCGAAATGTCTTTTGCTTCCATGCGGATAATCATTCCCGATTGAGCAATGATGATAACTTCATCAGTCGGTTTGATGGAGGAAATTCCTACAGAGCTACCGTTCTTTTCGGTAATCTTGAGATACGTCATCCCTCGTCCACCTCGTCCCTTAGTGGCAAACTCGGAGTATTCCATTCTCTTTCCGTAACCATTTTCGGTAATTACAATAAGGTCAGAATCTTTTTCGACAATAGTCACACCTGTCACATGATCCCCTTCGGAAAGTCTCATCCCACGAACTCCACCTGCCGTTCTTCCCTGCGTTCTAAGTTTCGCAAGATTTGTTCTGACGGCTAATCCTCGTTTGCTGGCAAGAATAACATCTTGTTCCGGCTTTAAGAGATTAACGTATATTAGCTGGTCTTTTTCATCCAGACCAATTGCGATAATTCCATTTTTCTTGGTATTAGAAAATACACTGAGTGGAGATTTCTTTATAACCCCGTTCTTCGTCGCCATAAGGATCGCATCTTCTCCAAATTCTTTAAAGGTGCATATAGAAGTAATCGTTTCATCATTTCCTAAATTGATAATTGCTTTGAGTGATTTGCCTCTTGCCTCTTTGGTTCCAACCGGAAGCTCATAGACTTTCATCATAAAAACTTTTCCACGGTTGGAGAAGAACATGAGATTATCATGAGTAGACGCTATCTTAATGATCTTAATAAAATCATCTCGCTTAGTCGACGCACCCTGCACACCTTTCCCACCACGCTTCTGACGTTTGAATGTGTCAATCGGAAGTCGTTTAATAAATTGATCTTCCGAAATTTGAATCACCACGTCTTCGTCGTCAATCAAATCCTGCGCCTCAAAAGAAGTACTTGCAACACTTTCATTACTGATCTCAGTCTTACGGTTGGTTCCAAATTTATCCGATACAAATTGTAGTTCAGTAGTAACAATTGCATCTACTCGCGCCGGCTTATCTAGAATATCCTTCAAGTCTGCAATGAGTTTACGAATTTCTTCTAGTTCATTGATAATCTTTTGCACTTCTAGAGAGGTTAATCGTTGTAATCTCATGTCCAAGATTGCATCTGTCTGCACTTCCGAGAGTGGGAATGCCGACATCAAACCAACTTTTGCTTCGCCTGGATTTTTAGAAGCACGGATAATACGAATTACTTCATCAATATTATCGAGCGCAATCTTCAAACCCTCTAAGATATGGGCTCTTTCTTCTGCTTTTCTGAGATCATACTTAGTGCGCCTAATAATGACTTCGCGACGATGCTCGATAAATGCGACTAAAACTTCTTTGAGATTAAATATCTTTGGCTTGTTATTCAGAATCGCAAGCATCGTGATTCCATAGCTTACTTGCAGTTGCGTGAGTTTAAAAAGTTGATTTAATATGACTTGGGAATTATAGTCTTTCTTGACTAAAAGTTCTACTCGCATTCCTTTTCTATTAGATAAATCTAATATTTCAGAAATACCTTCTACCACTTTTTCGTTTATAAGCTCACCAATCTTTTCGAGTAAGACTTTTTTATTTACCTGGTAAGGAATTTCTGTGATTACAATTACTTCTCGCCCCTTTGCATTCTCTTCGATTTCTACTTTAGAACGAATTCGAATAGAGCCTTTTCCTGTTGTATAAGCGGATAATAAGCCTTCTCCACCAATTACAATTCCACCTGTCGGAAAATCCGGTCCTTGGACAATGCGAATTAAATCCCGAATCTGAATCTCTGGATTTTTAATTACTTCTACTACAGCTGCAATGGTTTCTTTTAGATTATGCGGAGGAATGTTTGTTGCCATACCTACAGCAATACCGGACGAACCATTGACTAAAATATTTGGAAAGTTTGCAGGTAAAACATCCGGTTGTTGTTTGGTATCATCAAAGTTAGGCGAAAAATTTACAGTCTCTTTATCAATATCACGTAGAAGTTCTTCTGCCATTTTAGCAAGACGCGCTTCGGTGTAACGATAGGCGGCAGCATTGTCTCCATCTACCGAACCAAAGTTACCTTGCCCGTCAATGAGCGGAACACGAAGAGAAAATTCCTGAACCATACGAACTAACGCATCGTAAACAGAGCTATCTCCGTGTGGGTGATAATTACCTAAAACTTCCCCGACAATCTTAGCACATTTTACATAGGCTTTATCCGATCTCCAAGCTCTCTCGTTCATCGCGTGTAAAATTCGACGGTGAACAGGCTTTAGCCCGTCTCTGACATCGGGAAGAGCACGACCTACAATTACACTCATGGCATACCCTAAGTATGCGTCTTTCATTTGGTCTTCCACTTCTACTGGAATGACTTTGATTCCATTTTTGATTGCTTCTGCGATATCCGGTCTGGATGCTGTGCTAAATTTTAAAGTTCTAGTGCTTACTTCTTCGTCTAAATTTGCCATTGTTTACCTATTGATTAATTCTTATTATCCGCAATTGTATAAAATGAAACGAAAGTTTCTCACAGAGAACACAGAGTTCACGGAGAGTAATGATTTCATTTGTTTTTTTCTCTGTGCGCTCAGTGTGCTCTGTGAGAAAATCATGTTTTTACAATCAGTCATTATTTTATTTTTCTATCCATTGATTTTCTAAATCTTACAAATCTAGATTTGCTACCTTTAGTGCGTTGTCTTCGATGAAACGTCTACGTGGTCCGACTTCATCGCCCATTAGGGTTGTGAAGGTTTCTTCTGCTTCCACTAAATCGTCGAGTCTTACTTGTAATACAACTCGTTTCGCTGGATCCATTGTAGTTTCCCAAAGTTGTTCCGGGTTCATCTCTCCAAGACCTTTGTAACGTTGAATGATAGTTTTTGCTTCTTTTCCATGCTTTGCTAAAATTTCATCTTTCTCTCTGTCCGAATAAGCGTAATCAGCCTCTTGTCCTTTTTTGATTTGGTAAAGAGGGGGTTGGGCTATATACAAGTAGCCTCTCTCGATAATTGGTCGCATATAGCGAAAGAAAAATGTTAGAAGCAATGTGCGAATATGCGAGCCGTCGATGTCCGCATCCGTCATGATTACAATTTTGTGGTAGCGAATTTTTTCTACGTTAAATTCATCTCCTCCAATTCCAGTTCCCATTGCAGAAATGAGCGTGCGGATTTCTTCATTGGCAAGCATTTTATCCAAACGGGATTTCTCTACGTTTAGAATTTTACCTTTGAGTGGTAGGATTGCTTGCGTATTTCTATCACGTCCTTGCTTTGCAGAGCCACCAGCAGAATCTCCCTCCACCAGATACAACTCAGAGAAGGCTGGATCTTTTTCAGAGCAGTCTGCGAGTTTTCCGGGAAGCCCGCCGCCTTCTAAAACAGTTTTTCTTCTTGTGAGGTCACGGGCTTTACGAGCGGCTTCTCTTGCTTTTGCGGCAAGCATTGATTTTTCGATAATTTTCTTAATGATATTAGGATTTTCTTCGAAGTAAAGCGTTAGTCGCTCGGAGACTATCGTTTGCATGATGCCTTTTACTTCGGCGTTGACTAATTTTTCCTTAGTCTGTGAATTGAACTGGGGTTGTGGAACCTTAATAGAGATAACAGCCGTTAGCCCTTCTCGAACGTCTTCTCCCGAGAAACCAGTGTCCATCTTCTTTGCACTATTCGCATCTTTCTTTAAGAAATCATTCATCGTGCGAGTGAGGGCAGCGCGAAATCCTTCCAAGTGAGTTCCACCCAAACTATTATTGATTGCATTTGTAAAACAAAATATATTTTCCGAATATGTGTCGGAGTATTGAAGTGCGACTTCTGCCATTACCCCATCTTTTTGACTTTCGAAATGAATTACTTTGTCATGAATTGGATGTCTACTTTCATTTAGTAACTCAACGAAAGAAACAATTCCGCCTGAATAATTAAATTCAGCAGAGTGACCATCTTCTTTACGGAGATCTTGGACTTTTAGATTGAGTCCTTTATTTAAAAATGCCATCTCTCTAAATCGAGAAGACAGCATATCGTATTGAAATTCAGTTGTAGTAAAAATACTTGCATCAGCTTTGAATCGAACAGTAGTTCCACTGCCAGCAGCCTCACCAATTACGGCAACCGGCTTATCAGGAATACCCGTAAAGTATTTTTGGTAGTATAATTTTCCGCCTTGATGGACTTCCACTTCGAGCCACTCAGAGAGAGCATTTACAACGCTAACGCCTACTCCGTGTAAGCCGCCAGAAACTTTGTATGCATCATTTTCAAATTTACCACCGGCATGTAAAATGGTTAAAACCACTTCAATTGTAGAAACACCTTTATCGGGATGAATACCTGTAGGAATACCACGTCCGTTATCAGAGACTTCGATGATATTTCCGGGGAGAATTTTGATTAAAATATGTGAGCAATGTCCAGCCATTGCCTCGTCAACGGAGTTGTCTACTACTTCATAGACCATTTTGTGTAGTCCAGACTCATCTTGCGTTCCGATATACATCCCAGGACGTTTTCTGACCGCTTCTAGACCTTCTAAAATCTTGATTTTTTCCGCGCCGTACGTTGCTTCTTGTTGACTCATAAAATAACCCTCATATAACAATCCTATATTCTTTCCCTATAAGGCAACATCTTTTAGCGAAACTGGAATTAAGTCTAAAATCAAACTATGCTCAATAGAATTATAATAACCGTGTTTTTTCTAACTATTTCTAGAGAAATTTTAAGCGACAATTTACGCGAAAGACCAATTGAAAATCGAAATCTTTACCTTCCTTTTTTACTCTTTCTAGAGCCCTATCCAACGACTCCTATCGCTTTAGAAAAAGGTAAGATGAGCATCGATTCAGGAATGGCATTATCCAACATGATTGATAATAATAATGCTGGCACGGATATAGCCGGGTATTCAAAATATAAACCAATATTTTGGAGCAACTATGCAGATATTTTCTCAGATGGACAACTTACGCCAAATAGCTATTATCTGTCAGAATATTTAAACTATGGTAGACTAGAACAGCAATCGCATTTAAAAATGGATGCTGAGATAGAGAGGTTTCATGCTAAACTGAGTTATGGATTGTTTAAGAATTTTGAAGTCGGAATAGAAATCACTGCATTGTCTTATAATACAGGAATTTTAGATGGACCAATCACCGGCTATCATAGAGCGGTTAGCATTCCGTATCCGCTAAGAGATTTGTACCCTAACGATCAATTTGGATTCTCGCTTACAGATAACACAAAAACTTTGATTAAATCAAAAACAGGAACAAGTAGCGGCGATTCAGTATTAGACAGCAAATGGCAATTAAGTTCACAGGATGGATGGATTCCGACATTTGCCTGGATTAATTCAATCAAAATTCCAACCGGAAATACAAATTTCTACATGGGGACAGGAAAATTAGATGTAGCCTCTGGCATTTCTGCCAAATGGAATTTCTATCGTTTTTTTAAATTCTTAAATGTTTTTGGAGTTGCCCCTACAGACCCATTCAATTCGCGGGATGTGCATATTAAGCCATTTGCAGCAGCTTCGTATACTCTTGGTTATTCGTTCACGGAAAATTTTTCTGCCGTTACACAAGTCGATGTAAAGGGAAGTCCTTATCACTCGGGGATAAGAATGATAAACCAACCAGCAATCCTTTGGTCATTCGGATTAAATTGGAAAATATTTACTTCCTGTGCACTCAGGGCAAACTTTACGGAAGACCCAATCACTCGAACTGTTCCCGATATAAGTGTTCAGAGTAGTTTGCTTTGTATGATGAATTAAAATCAAAGGTTTGCCAGAAAAACTATATTGACATTGTAATTACGATTATTATTTTATAGTAATGAGATTTGAATGGGATTCCAAAAAGAATTTATCCAATCAAAAAAAGCATGGAGTGAAGTTCGAAGAAGCTCGTGAAATTTTTGATGACCCTTTACATATTTCTTTTTTGGATGAGCGGTTTAATTACTTTGAAGAACGATGGATTTCCGTTGGTCAAACTATTTCAAAAAAATTAGTTGTTACTGCACATCTTTATTTTGATGAGAATGGCGATGAAGGAATTAGAATTATTTCGGCAAGGGAGGCTACTATACATGAAAGAGAACAGTATGAAAAAATCTGAAAGTAACTTTGAAATGAAATCAGAATATGATTTTTCAAAAGGAATTCGTGGGAGATTTTATCAACCCAAAAAAAAATCTACCACAATACGGTTGGATGATGATGTCATTCTTTTTTTTAAGAAGAAAGCAGGGGAAGACAAACAAGGCTATCAGACTTTAGTAAACTCTGCTTTGCGAGAATACATATTCCGTAAAATGACACCAATTAAATCAAAAAAGTAAATCAAAAATCTATTGTCTGAACTATGACAAACGAATTAAAGTTCAGACATTTGCCCTTATCCCCTAATACGAATACGTAATCGTAGTGCTTCCACTTACACTCGAATTGTTCCCGGTGTGAATGTTCAGATTAGTTTACTTTGCATGATGGATTAGATAGGCTCCATGTAATAAAGAAGACGACTTGTCCCCCGAGGATTTTTTGCCTGAAAACTAAATTCTTAGAAAATCTAGATAAGCATAGAAACTTTACTTTATAAGTTAGCAGCTATTTAGAATTATGCTTACATAGTCTAATTCTTGAAGAAGTAGCATTTTTGAAAATTAATCAAATGGTGATCTATTACAGCCACCAGTAGGGCAAACGCATTAAAATAAGTCTTGTACATTCCCTACAATATAAAATATTGTAGAGTATGAAAGAACTAATAAATATAGTTGAGCATTTTAAAGGACTAGCGGATCCGAGAATAGAGCGTGGGAAGAAGCATTTACT
>JANYCR010000256.1 GCA_025360185.1 Leptospiraceae bacterium
ACTAAAGGGGAATATGATCGTTTGCCTGCAACTCTACAAACTTCTCCTGCTACGACTGGCAGGGTGGGGGATAATCCAACAGATGATTTATATTCCGCATTCTTTCGGCAAATGACGATTACCCAACAAAGACCAAATGGATTAAGCACTGTTCCTGGCTCCGGTCAGATTCCAAACATTGCCCCGCATAAAATAAATGCTGGATTTACGTATTCCCCCATTACAGATTTATCCATTTACACTGGAATAAATTATGTAGATATTCGGCGAACTGTATCTACAGATCCTGTTAGGACTGTAAATGGCTATACAATGGTAAAGCTAAATATTCGAAAGGAAAATTTAATCTATGAAGGACTTTATATCCAGCTTCATATAAATAATTTATTCAACCAGCAATTTTATGATCCAGGAATCAGGTCTGCAACCGGAACTTATTATCCAACGATGCATCCATTAGAAAAGCGTAATATATGGTTTACTGTCGGTTATACTTTTTAAATTTTCTTTCTAGCTATGACAAACAGTTGACAACCTAAATTCTCTTTGCATAAAGTGAAAAGATACAGGGTAAAATTATCAAAACAATCAAAATCCAAAATGTAAAAAAGTCTTACAACTTCGGGGAAAATAAAATCGAAGTTCTAAAAGGGATAAATGCAGAGTTACCGCTAGGTAAACTCGTTACTCTCATGGGACCTTCGGGCTCTGGTAAATCTACTCTGATGCATATTCTTTCTGGAATTGATAAGCCAGAAGAAGGAAGTTTCTTTGTAGGCGACGAAGAAGTATCCGCTTATTCCGAAGCAAAGATTACAGAATACAGAAGAACTAAAATCGGAATTATATTTCAATTCTTTAACTTAATGCCATATCTATCGAGTGTGGAAAATGTGTCTTTGCCGCTCTATCTTGCAGGGAAAGGAAAAAAAGAAGCACATATGCTTGCAGAAGAGTCTCTTTCACTTGTTGGACTATCGCAGCGATTTGCCCACAAGCCTTACGAACTTTCCGGTGGCGAACAGCAAAGAGTAGCCATTGCCCGCTCGATTGCCAATCGTCCTGAAATTATTTTTGCAGATGAGCCGACTGGAAATTTGGATACGGAAAATTCCAATCGAATCATGGAGCTTTTAATACACTTGCAAAAAGAGCGTGGGTTTACAATTGTAATGGTGACGCATAACACTGAGATAGGTGCTATGGGAGATATTCAACTTAAAATAAAAGATGGAAGGCTTGCTTGAATCACCGCCTAACGTATTTATTCCTGGTAGAATACTTTCGCACTCATAAAGTAAAAACTTTTTTTTCACTTCTGGGAATTGTTCTAAGCGTTGCTTTATTTGTCACGACTACCTTTAATGGGGAGAGAGCAGAGAAGACTCTTGTGGATTTTTCTCTTGGCTACTTTGGAGATAAATACCAGGCGAAAATAAAAAATCTAAATGACAGAGTAGGAATTACAGACGATGATATAGAAAAAATATTTTACAAAAAAGAATTACGCTTCCTTGATTCGATTCATCCCCGGATTCAAAAGTCAGTCATTGTCTTAGATGACGTTCGGACTGTTGATAGTGCAGGCAGCGTTAGCGTTGTTTACCAGGGAATTGATTTTATTAAAGAGGCAACGGACTTTCAATCCCTAGTTACCTCATGCCCGGATTCAAACTGCCAAAAGAAAAATGCTACTACCTATATTAGCTCTGCGCTTTTTTCTAAAATCGGTCGAACGAGTTTTACTTTCTTGTATGAAGGAAAGAATTATTCGGTAGAGAATGCGGAAGTTTTAGATTCTGATGGAGGAATTTTTATTTTAGAAGATCTCTCTTATACGAAAGAACGATTTGGACTAGTAAATTACAGCTTCTTGTTACTTGTTATTTCTAATTTAGATTCAGAAAATCTTTCTATCTTAAAATCAGAATTAAACTCTATCGACTCTGGATTCTCGCTCGAAACAGCGGAGGAAATTCGCGCAAAAGCGGCTAATGTGCTGAAGTCGTTTCACCTTAACTTGATTATTATTTCTATGATTTCTGTGCTCATTGCTTTTTTTATGGTTTCAAATACAATGAGTGGAATCTTCATTAACCGCAAAAGAGAGCTTGGAATTTTGCGATGTCTTGGAACGAGTAGGGGAGAGAACTTATTTTTATTTTTAATGCAGGCTATGATTTTAGGAATTCTAGGTACGTTTTTTGGGATATTACTTGGGGCTTTTTTTTCTAAGTATTCTTTTTTTAGTGGTGAATCTACATTAACCGATATGAACCAATCTATTTCTTATTCTAAAATTCCTACAAAAATTATGATTGCGAGCTCTGTGATTGGAATACTTGGTTCTTTTCTATCCGGTCTTTTTCCTGCAATTCGATCTTCGAACTTACAACCAATTACGATTGTTAGAGAAGATCCAAATCTAATCCAGAGTATTAATTTTAGATTTCTTTTCTATTTCGGACTTGGAATTATCTTTATTGCCTATATGCTTGCAGCGGTTAATATTAATTTGCCTATTCCAGTATTTGGGCTTCTTGCTATCGGCATGATTATCTTAGGGCAAACTCTTTGTTTTCCGTATCTAATGGAATTATTTATGAATTTCATAAATTGGATATTACGAAGGATGGACAGTGCATTCATTGAAATTCGAATCGGGTTTGAAGAAATTGTTCAGAATGCAACTAAGAATACTCTTACATCTGCTACTTTGATGTTAGGGGTATCTCTCATTATCTCCTTGTCTGTATTAACTGGAAGCTATGAGAAGTCGATAGTCGATTGGACTGAAAGAGAATTTCCGTTTGACTATTCTATTATCAATTTTACTGATTTAGAAACCGGAACTGATTACGGAATTCCTCTTTCGCTTCCAGATAAAATCAAAGCTTTAGAAAATATAGAAGAAGTAGATGTTTTTATTTTAAACACAAAGGCAGAGGTTGGTGATAAAATTTTTACCATCCATGCCTATGATATGAAATTAGCAAAAGCAAGGGAAGAGCGTAAAGGGTTATCAACTTATCCGGAATTGGATTATGAAAAAGATATTCTCATATCGGCTAATATGGCTTATCTGAATCAATTGAAAGTTGGCGATACATTAAAACTTAATTCACATTTTGGAATAAAAGAATTAAAAATTGCGGGAACACGGGAGCATTTTTTTTCTGAGAATGGAACTATCATGATGGACTACCGGGTTTTTAAAAATCTTTTTGGTGTTGATAATTATCGGGCTGTGCGTGTAAATGTTTTAGACAAAGCGAGGCAAAAAGAAACGTCTGATAAAATAAAGGGGATAATTGCATTTGATCCCAATCTCAAAATAATTGATTCGAAGGAACTTAAAGAAATCTATATCGGTGGAGTAAAGAAAGTCTTCAAGGTATTGGAATCCTTGAAGTATACAGCAGCGGTCATTGCATTTGTTTCTCTTTTTTCTTCTATATTGTACAACCTTGGAGATAAGCTTCGTATCTTTGGAGTCATTCGCTCTATTGGCTCGAGTCCAATTCAGCTCAATAAAATTGTATTCGCAGAGAATTTCTTTCTCACTTTTTTTGGGACTGTAATGGGGATACTTTCTTCTTTTCTATTAAACCCAATTATCATCCATGTTATCAATAAGACTGCCTTTGGGTGGACGCTTTCCATGGAAATACCTTATTTATTAGTATTTTCTTGCCTTGCTGCCATTCCATCAGTTTCGTTTTTGGCGACATTTTATCCTTTTTTCATGTTAAAAAAATTAAGTTTACGAGAAATCCTTTCCTATGAATGATTTACTATACCGAAAATTAAACTAGCTCTATGTCTGTTTCAAATATAAAAATTCTACAAGATATCGCAAACCAAATCAAAGAAGAAAATGCCCGCGGGCGTGAGAGAATTCCTACGTCTGAATCTTTGATTAAGAGAATGATGACTCTGCATTCTAAGAGTGCCGAGGATATTAAGTTTTACCTAGACCAGCTTAAGGAATTGCATTATATTTTTATCATCAATGTAGTTACATCAGATTCTGCTCTATTTGTGCAAGGTGTGGATTCTTATGTTTATGCAGACCAGTCTATTTTAA
Source organism: Leptospiraceae bacterium (assembly GCA_025360185.1). Lineage (GTDB taxonomy): Bacteria > Spirochaetota > Leptospiria > Leptospirales > Leptospiraceae > UBA2033. The sequence continues at coordinate 4,088 of JANYCR010000256.1, forward strand.
GTGAGCTCAAGCATTATACCGAGCAGAGACTTGCACAGGTTTATGAGAGTACCTATTATAAACGAAAGTCTGGCTTTCAAATCATCAGGGAATTGCTTCCTAAAATAAAAGAATTTAATAATACTCAGCTAGGTAGAACACTAAACGAAGCAATCATGATCGATGAATATATTCGTTTAATTGCGACGAATGCATTTGAGTATACTGATTCGTGGAGAAAAGAAAAGCTCTACAAGCTCTACCGCGAGGAAGAGCCCAATTACGATATTGAATACGAAGATGAGAATAACGGTGGTTATTTGAGTTCGTCTGAGCGTCGTTATATGGATCCGGGTAATAGTAAGTGGTCGAAGGCTGTCAATCAGTTTTCGATTCGCTTCTTAATACGAATCCATTTTCGTAAATACGAATTTGATGTAGTAAAAAAATTAGTCCAAACTTCTAAGATTTCAATGCTAGACGATTTAATTTATGTTCGCAATCTCTTAAAGGATTTAGAAAAACAACTAGATAGAGATACCATTTTGAAATATCACCTCGATAAAATTATAGAGCTAAGGCGTATTACCCAGGCTAAGATTAATATGCTTCGTAAAATTCAACAAAGCGCTACTTAATAAAAAAAATGAATCAAATCCTAGTAGTCGACGATGATCACGTAATTCTAGAAGCTCTTAATCATACCCTTTCAAAAGCAAAATACCAAGTAACCGCAACTACTAGCCCTATTGAAGCATTTAATCTGTATAATGCTGACCCTACGCTTGTTGTCATTTCTGATATAGTAATGAGCGAAATGTCAGGTAAGGATTTTATGCTGAAGCTATTTGAAACCGGGCATAAGCCACTAGTCATAATTCTTACCATGATGAATGATAGTAAAACTATTATAGAGCTTTTTAAAAATGGTGCTCATGATTATATTATAAAACCCTTTTCTTCTGGTGAACTCATTACCAAAGTTGACAAAGCATTTGAATTAGCGGAATTAAGAATTATCAAAGAAAATATTCAAAAAGAAAGAGAAATTCGATTCGAACACCAATTTAACTGGAATATATTCAAAGATCCTAATATAGAAAATATCAAGAAACCGGATACAAATCTCATAGACGGAATAAAAACTAGTCTCTTGCAGGGACCCGGAGTCGGTGCGTTAGTTCCCTTAATAGAGATGATAAAGAATTCGGCTAAACCAGAAGGAGACCAATTTCTAGTTAAGAAAAAACTTCTGACAATGCTTTTTGATAATGCAGAATTTTTGAATAGAGTGATTGGAGTAATTAGTGATATTGATCAAGTGATTAATAATGAGTTGCCTAAAGAAGAAATTTCGATTCAAGATTTGTACAGTACTGTAGAAAAATCTGTTGAACAAATTTCTAAATATGAATCCGTTCGAGGACATAGCGTAGTTCTCACAAAGAATGCTCATGGGTCGAATGCTAGAACATTGCAGGTAAATCGAGATTACCTGATAAAGGCAATCGAGGAGTTACTCTTAAATGCTTTTAAGTTTTCAGAAGCGGGAAGTAAAATTTTTATTTTATTTGAAATGCTAAAAGAAAGTGTTTCCATTTCGTTTTTAAACTACCCGGATGTAAAAGGAAAAGAGCTAGGTAGAATTAATCCTGAATACCAAAGCATTATTTTTGAGCCGTTCTTTAGAATTTCTCGCTATGTTTATGAAAGTTTTCCAACACTAGATTTTGGTTTGGGACTTTGTTTGGTTGATAGGATAATTCGAAATCATAAGGGAAAAGTGCAAGTGAGTAATTTAAAAAATCACTTTGAAACTAGCAATACCGATCTAATTAATTTTACGATTGAAATTCCTTTAACAAATTAGAACCTCTAGGGCAATGCAAGTATGTTTAAAAGAAGTTCATTTTTCTTTACGGATTTTCCACCTGTTCCAACTCCCCCTAATTCAACAAACCCTACCTCTTTAATATCACAGGTAAGAAGTGCCGAATCTCCTCCGGGGAAGCCTATTGTGCGTATGTTTTCTATGCATTTATCAACTCCTTCTTTCTGATAATTCTTATCGCGGTTAATGGCGATTACGGTTTCGAGTAATACATTTGTATAATAATGCGATGATTTATAGGGAAGAGAATTTTTAAAGTTAGTCGTGAAATAAAAATTATTTATTTTTTTTATTTCATATTGGAGGCGACCTATAACTTCATCACCTCGTAGCGTAGTTTTATTATCAGGTGTAATATAAGTACAAGCAAGTAAGAGAGTTAAGAGGATAATAGTAGTTTTTCTTAGCATATGTTTTATTTTCCTTGGTTTTGATTATTTACAAAGCGTAGATTCTTTAATTTATATTTTGCTATTATTTCCTGCGTTGATTTTCGCATTGTTTTTAAATCTATTTTCTGTTCAGCCATTTTGTGGCGAATTATGTGTAACTCCCATAGAGCAAAGTCTTCTTCTTTTTTATAATCATTAGATATTTCCATAAGAATCTCCTCCCAGATTTTCAATACTGACTATTTCTAAAGTATGATAATAATTTTCTAAGTTAATCGCATGAATAAAATTCATGGTTTTTAGATTTACAATATGTCGAAAA
>JANYCR010000260.1 GCA_025360185.1 Leptospiraceae bacterium
GAATTTCATCAATGAATAGATAAATTTTTTGTTTCTTCTTTCTCTTTAATTTTTGGATATAGGATAAAAGATCTTTGTGGCTTTTGATAGATGCAAATTCTGCTAATTCCTTATTTATATAAACAATCTGCTCAGACTTAACTCCTTTTTCTTGCAGCATTTCAATAATTTGAAACAGCATATAACTCTTACCCACTCGTCTATGACCGGTGAGAATTTTTATAATGTTCTTATCCAGAAAAGGTAAGAAGCGATTCACATAAAGGTCTCTTTTTAAAAAAGGAAAGTCTGAAAGTTCAAAATCCATTGATTGTAGCTCTTATTAAAGTTTTAAGTATACTTAAAACTTTAATCATTTTTTGTAAATCTTTTAAGCATACTTAAAACTATTTTTTAGAGGTAAAACTTTATTTCTGAAGTTTAATCACTTACCTAATACTAAATCCTGGTTTTGTTATTATAATTCTAGGAAATTTGTCAGATAAATTTCTCACGCTCGATTCGAAATGACTGTGTTCATCTTCTTCTTAAACAAATATTCCAATAAACTCATATCAAGAAATAAAAGAAAAACTGCGGGGTAAAGAAAGTATTGGTAACCGTCTTTTTTGAATAGATTGGATAATTTAGAAGATGTATTTTTATTCATAGAAGCAATTTTATTAAGAAGGTTGTCGGCTTCTTTAGGATTTGCGGATATATTGGTGTAATCCGCTTTTTGGATTGCGGCGAGTTCGAGTAAAAATTCTTCGTCTAGTTTTGTGCGGATTAATTCTGAATTGGATTTATCGCTTACTAAATTTCCAGTGCGAGTTACGAAACCGGATACTCCCGTATGTTCGTCTTTGTAGAAAATATTTCCTCCCTCCTCTGTTCCGACTCCCCAGATTAAAATATCTGCATCTATTTTAGAAGGAGTGCTCCCTTTGATGTCTTCGCCGTCGGTGACAAGAATTAAAACTTTATTTCGTAAAACTTTACCTGACTTAAAAATTTCTTCCGCTTTGGCGAAAGCTCTTTTTAAATTTGTGCCTGTATTCGGAATCATATCTACATCAAGCCCACGCACATAATCAGAAAATGCTGGAATATCATTTGTCATGGGGCAATATAAAAAAGGAACTCCCGCGAATGCAATGATTCCAAGACGATTTCCATTCAAAGCGGGTAATTGGCGTAAGACGGTCTCTTTAAACCTAGAAAGTCGATTAGGTAAAGCGTCTGTCGCATTCATAGAAAGACTTACGTCAACTAAAAATACTATATCTACACCGGAGAAAGTTTTCTCTTCTACTCCCGCCTCTTCGGAAAAGGAAGGATTTAAAATTGCGACCCCAATTAGCATTGTAACTATAGTATAGAGAACAAACCGAAGACTAACCAACCATTTAGGAGGCAAATTCATCTTAGTCTTAACGCCAGAATATACTTTTAGAAATGTGTCAATCTCCATTCTCTGGGTAATCTTGTAGAAAAAATAGACTCCTACGGAAGCGACAAAGAGGATAAGTAAGAGTAGATGATAAAAATCTAAATTCTTCATATATAATACCTGAGATAAAAACTTCTAATGAGCAGATCAAATATTAAAAGCAGAATTGCCGGCAATAAAAAATACATATAGAAAGGCTCAATAAAAATACGCGGCTTCACATTAAGATTATCTTTTTCTAAAGTGTCGATGGAATTTAATACTTCCGCAAACTCGTTAGAATCCGTTGCGCGATAGAAAAGCCCGTCTGTCTTCTCCGCAATTTGTTGGAGGCTATCAAAGTCAGTTTCGAATTCTCCTTGCATGTCTTTTCCAATTCCAATCGTATAAATTTTAATTCCAAACTTATCAGCAGTATCTGCTGCTGTGATTGGGTCAATCTTTCCCGTATTAGAAACGCCATCAGTAATTACAATCATCACTTTCGATCTTGCTTTAGAATTTTTTAAACGGTATGTAGAAAGAATAATCGAATCTCCAATCGCAGTCCCCTGCTCATCTACTGTACTTTGATTAATTTCAGAAACTACTTCCACGAGAGATTCAATATCATTCGTTAGCGGTGATTGCAAATAAGCCGCTCCCCCGAATACGACAAGTCCCATTCGATCGTTGACTCTTTTCTTGATAAAGTTTTTAATCAAATCTTTAGAAACTTCTAACCTATTTTTTGGCAGGAAATCATTGCTCCTAACCATGGAGCCTGAAACGTCAATCGCAATCATAATATCTACACCATTTTTCTCATCTGGAAGAAGACTCGATTGTGATCCAGGTCCTGCAAGGGAAAGTATTAAAAGAATAATTGATATAAACCGTAAGAAAGGAAAATAGCTTTTGCATTTTTCTAAAAACGGATACTTCCTATTATCTGCTTGGTTTCCTATACTTAGTCGCATTTTATTTTCGTGAAAACGGAGCTTATAAAAGAAAAAAGCATAGCCTATTACGAAAGGAATTAAATAGAGAAGTTCAGGTCTTTCGAAATAGTTCATCTTACTAATATCTTCTCCCAATATTTTACCAGTCCGAGCGCATTATCGCTGGTAATTTTTTCCTCATTCGGCATATATTTTACCGAGTTAAAGTAATTATCAATTGTGAGTAATTCTACATTAGCCACACGGTAATCTAGCTGTAAAATTTCATGCAACTCTGATTGAGTCAAATGCATAACGGAAACCTGTCGCTTATTCCCGATTCTTTCTTTGATATACCCCGAAAGATGAAAAATAAATTCCTTATGAGACATCTCAGAATTCATAAGCATTTTTTCTAATTGCTTTTTATAAAAATCCTCATTTGAATCTACTTCTAACTTTTCAAATAAAGCGTCTTTGACTTTAGCTTTCTTTTTATTATTAAAATAAAAAAGTAAATACGCGAGTCCAGTCACCACTGCCAATCCAATCAAAATGAAAGTTAAAAGCCTTATTATGTATTGACCAGAAAAAACAATCGGCTCTGCAATATCAAGCGGCTCTTTCTCGTCGGCTAATACCGTTTTGACTTCCAAAACTTCCCGGCTTTGCACAGTTTCTCCGTTTGCATTTTTCCAACCAAGCTTTGCCGTAAACTTTCCCGGTTCAAAATACACATAGGTAAATTTTAATTCCGTAGGAGTTTGAGTTATATCTTTTAACTCTCCAATCGGAGTTTCAGCATCTGTCTCAGAAAACAAAAAACCTTTTGCCGGCAAACTCCATTCTGCCACATCACCTGTTTGAAATTTCACTTCTAGAATTGACTCTTCCCCTACTTGCACAGACTTTTTAGAATAGGATTCTGTAACTTCTGCGAAAAGTAAAAATGGAATTAGAAATAAAAATAAAAATTGTTTCATTTATTTAAAAACCGCACAATAGATTTACCTAAATCGGAATCCGTTTTTAGATTAAGTAAATTAGCTCTGTAAAATTCATTTAGTATTTCTGTATCCGACTCATAAGTAGAGGAATAACTTCCACCAAGACTTGTTTCTAGATTTTGAACGAAGAAATTTTTTAATATTTTATTATTCATATTTTCTACTGGGTCAGTTATTCGGATTGCGTAAAGTTCATGAATAGAAAGCAAAGATCGATAAGAGATAAGATCTGTTATTCCCGCAAAATCACTGATGATATAAGAAATAGAATTTCGAGGGATTTTATTTTTTAGATATTGTAAAGGAAGAAGATGATCTGTTTTATTCGAGAGAGTCACTTCATTTATCTTACGCAAAATTCGGTATGCTTCTGCCTTAGATTTAATTCCAAGTGCGACAAACTCTACTTTGTCGGAATAAAGCACGATGTTAATTCTATCACCTGTATTCAAAGATAAAAGAGCAATAAAAGCCAGAAACTGGAAACCGATAAAAAATTTCGTATAAGAATTCGCACCATTAAACGACATAGACTTAGAAATATCTAGAAAAAGATTAATCGTCCTGTCATTCTCTTCATGAAAAAGTTTTACATAAAGTTCGCCCATACGAGAACTAACGTTCCAATCTAC
>JANYCR010000529.1 GCA_025360185.1 Leptospiraceae bacterium
TATTTTAATCGCTCCGCCGTTGTTCCAGGCTGGGGTCAGTTCACTAGCGGTAAAGATTACGATTACAAATTCCGTCGCATCAAAGGCGGGATAGTCTTTAGCGCAACGTTAGGTCTTGGAATTTTTGTCGCAGTGAGTTACCGTGATTATCTACACACAAAAAATGAAGTCAATGATAAATACTATTTAAGTAATCTAGTGAATTATCCCTATAACCCGTCACAGTCCATCGGTGGACTCTATCTCAGTCAGCAATTTAATTCCGGCGTATTAGACTTAGATCAAAAATGGCATACATTTACAAGTGCTTCCCTTGCTTTTGTAGGGCTTTACGTATTCAATTTGATTGATGCTTACTTTTTTACAGGTCCGATAACCAAGCCTAGTGCGACTAACGTCTCTGAAAAAAACTACCACTTGAAAGCATATGTCCTTCCTGATCGGGGTGCAAATCTAAACCTGGGAGCAACTACTGGTAGCTCTTATGTTTTAGAATATAGCTTTAGATTCTAAATTCTAGGGTGATCCTTGTCCCGTTTTCACGCTCGATGCTTAGCTTTCCCTTGAGCTGCTCTGAAAGCCCTTTGACTAACATCAGACCAAACCCAGGGACTGTGTAAAAGCAAAGAAAATATCTCTCACAGAGGGCACGGAGTTCACAGAGAGTATTGATTTCGCTAACGCTATTGACTCTTTTCTCTGTGTCCTCAGTGTGCTCTGTGAGAAAATCATGTTTTTACACAGCCCCGATTTCATCAACCAGGGACGAAAAGTAATTTTTCAAAGAGATACGCTCTAGTAGTTCAGGAGAACGATACAATATGTCATATAGATGCGTCATTGTGTATATACGGCTACTTGCATCGTCTAACGCTCTACTAGTCTCGGCATTTTTCGAAGTTCTTGCCTGCATCCCGAGTAAGCTATAGATCGAGCCCATATTATTTTTGATGCGATGGTGAACTTCTTTTAGTAAAATTTCTTTTTCTGCTAAGAGAGTTTCAATTTTCTTTTCAGCATTTTTGCGATCAGTAATGTCTTTTGTAATCACGATGATAGAAGATATTTTTCCAGACTCATCATACACGGCGGTATCTGTTATCCAGGCAGTAAAGCTATGCTATGCTATGATTCGACAAAAAAATTAGCGGTAAATCGCGATTTGTCAGAATTCTTTTTGCTGCATCTGTGCCGTTCATACCATCACCCAGATCAATATCCATAAGAATCAGATCGATTTCTGAATTTCTTTCGCTTAATTTAATTGCTTCTACCCCAGTTTCTGCTTGTAGAACTTTATATCCATATTTCGAAAGCGAATGGATAGCAGCTAATGCTTGGATTTGAGCCTTTGACCATTGCATTAAATTTTCCATTACAGAAAACGCAGATTTGGATGAGGCGTGGATGATTTCAACATACTTTAGAAGCTGCGAAGAGAGTTCATTGTTTACGCCTGAAAGTTTTCCTTCTAATGGCTCTGACACGGTAATGATTCGCATGAACGGATTACGGAGATCATCCGCAATGATACTAAAGAATTTATCCTTTGCTTTATTGACTCTTTCTAAGTCGATTGCGTATTGCTTTATTTTTTCTTCTGCTATTTTTCGATCTGTAATGTCAATGGTGGTAATGAGAAAATTCTTTTCTATCTGAGAACGAATTCCTTCAATATAAATGTAACGGCATTGTTAGGTTCATTAATATGTAGCAATTGTTCAAGTCGAGAATATGGTGCATATAAATCATGACCCTGTTGCGATATAAGATTTTCCTATATGGAACCCCTTGGCTTTACCTGAATATAATTTTATCAAGACAACGAAGCGGACAACAAAAAATTTGCGCAACAAAATTATTTTGGTGTTGCATTTCACAACTTGAAGTAATGAAGGCATGAATTCTGGTTTGAGAAAATAAGAACTAGAGAAAATTTACTATTATGATATTAAAATCTATTAGTGTTGTATAAATTATTTAGCTTGAGTTGTATGTAAGGATTATTTAAGGAGTAGTGTACATAAAAAAGGAGGTTCCCCTCCTTCTTGTTTTTCTAGACACGATGCTTTGCGTCGCTGCGGCTAATCTAAATTACTCTACAATACTATCTTTCACAAGAGTGTCTAATGGCAATTTGTCTTTAGGAAGTTTTGCAAGATCAGGAAATTCGTATCCCTCTTTGTAGTGTTTTTTATCTTTAGGGTCAAAGAATTTTTTGTATTTATCAGAGTATCCCCAAACAAAGACTGATTTTGCAGGACTTTGTCCGATGACTACATGCTTAGGCGAGATATATCCCTCTTTGCCGTCGATAGAAATATGAATGGACTCTTTAGCAACCCATTTGTGATTTCTATAACCGCTTGCTACACCTACAGTGCCTTTTTTAACATCTACGATTTTATTTTTGAGTTCAGCATCAGAGTAAAGCGCAGAATCCCAAGTAACCTCAGCTTTCTTTCCACAAGAAACGAAAGCTAAAATGAATGTAATGATAATTATTTTTTTCATGCGTATTCCTCTTTTATTGATGATGAGCCAAAGATTTTTCTAGTCTTGGATCGCCGACTGGAATCATCTTAGAAGATTCCATACTCTTTAATACTACAAATCCAAAAAGTCCAACAACCCCAATGGTAACGCCAACTGTTACACCAAGCCCAGCAATATTAAAATGCTCGAAGTTGCTTGGGAATACAATCCAATAAAGCTCTATCATATGAGATACCAAAATCCAAAGAGCTACTTTATATAAGAAGTTGATGTCTCTTTTGTTAGGACGATTGAGTAAAAGGAAAAATGGAATGATAAACTTGATGAATGGAATTGCATAAGAAAACGCTGCCCATCCACCCATTAATCTTTGTTCATACCAGAATGTTTCTTCCGGTAAGTTAGCATACCAGATGAGCATGAACTGGCTAAAACCAACATAAGCCCAGAATACACAGAAGGATAACATGAATTTACCTACGTCATGAATATGGTTATCGTTTACTGCATCCCCGAAGTAGCCATTTTTCTTTAAATAAAAAATAGTAACTGCAAGAGCAGAAAGTCCAGTTTGGTAAGCACCGGCAAATATGTATACTCCCCACATAGTAGAAAAC
>JANYCR010000288.1 GCA_025360185.1 Leptospiraceae bacterium
ATTCACCCTGCATCAACGACTCACCAACAACTGACAGAGGAAGAGCAAAAGTCTGCTGGTGTTACACCTGATTTTATTCGTCTCTCTGTTGGTCTTGAGCATATAGATGATTTAATTACTGACTTAGAAGAAGCTTTAAAAAAAGTGTAACTATGTCAAATAAGGATTCCGTAGGAATTGTTCGCACACAAATAGCCAAACTACCTGACTTGACTCTTGAAAATGGAGCAGTCATTAGTTCGCTTGAAATTGCTTATGAAACTTACGGAATTCTAAACGAAAGTAGAACCAATGCAATTTTAGTCTGCCACGCTCTTTCGGGTAATTCTCACGCAGCAGGATTTCACGAAGGAAGCGATAAGCCTGGTTGGTGGGATGGATACATCGGTCCGGGAAAAGCATTCGACACAAATAAATACTATATCATTTCCACTAACGTCATCGGCGGATGCAATGGTAGCTCGGGACCAACAAGTATTAACCCCAAAACGGGAAAACCATACGGATCTTCTTTTCCGTTCGTCTCCATTCAAGATATGGTCAATGCGCAAAAGTTGCTTTTAGATTTATTTGGAATCAAAGAATTATTCTGCGTAGCCGGTGGCTCAATGGGCGGAATGCAAGCTCTGGAGTGGAGTGTTGATGCAGGGTGAATCGCAAGTGACTTTGCATCTCCTACGTTTGCGAGTAAGGAGAAAATTTCGAGACTGTCGATAAATTTCTTTGCCTCAGTGACGCCACCCTTTACTCCAAAGCCGATGATAGCACCGAATAGATTGTTCTTGTGGTATTTTTTAGCGAGCGCATAATTCTTGTCAGTCGGAAGTCCGGGATAATTCACCCAGGTTACTTTTGGGTGCTTACTTAGAAACTCGGCAACTTTTAATGCATTAGATGAATGACGCTCCATACGGATTGGGAGTGTTTCTACTCCTTGCAAAATTTGCCATGCGTTGAATGGAGAAATTGCTGGACCAAGATCACGAAGACCTTGCACGCGGGCTTTGATGATATAAGCGATATTAGCCCCACCGAATGGTTCAAATTTTCCGAATACATCCCAGTATTTTAAACCGTGGTAGCTTGGATCTGGCTCTGTAAAGTTATTGAATTTTCCATTTCCGAAATTGAATTTTCCTGAATCAATGATGATACCGCCTATAGAAGTTCCATGTCCACCTAGAAACTTTGTAAGCGAATGAACGACAATATCCGCACCGTGCTCAATTGGATTTACAAGATACGGGGAAGGAAGAGTATTATCCACGATAAAAGGAACTCCGTTGTCATGGGCAATTTTAGCAATTGCTTCGAGGTCAAGTGTGTCGAGCTTGGGATTACCAAGAGTTTCCGCATAGACTGCGCGTGTTTTATCGTTGAAGTATTTTTTAAAATTATTTGGATCAGATGGATCAGCAAAATGCACCTTGATTCCCATTTTTGGAAAAGTGTAGTGTAACAGGTTGTATGTTCCACCATATAAAGACGATGATGCAATGATTTCTTGTCCTGTTTCTACGATATTTAGTAAGGCGAGAGTTTCTGCAGATTGACCCGATGCTGTGGCTAATCCCGCTATACCGCCTTCGAGTTCTGCGACTCGTTTTTCTAAGACATCTGTTGTTGGATTCATGAGGCGAGTATAGATGTTTCCAAATTCTTGTAGTCCAAAGAGTCTTGCTGCATGGTCAGTGTCTTTAAATACATAAGAAGTAGTCTGGTATAAAGGAACTGCTCTAGAAGTAGTTGCGGGATCGCCCTTTGTGTAGCCTGCGTGTAGCGCGATTGTCTCGGGTTTGAATTGTCTTGCCATTGAAATGCTCCTGTTTAACTAAATGTAGTTTATTGAATTAAATTACAATAAAACGAACCCTTTTATTTTCGTCAAATGGTTTATTCTAATAAGTTGGAACTTGTCGTCGTTATATTGGATTTTATTAGTAACTCACCTTACGCAAGGTGAGTGCCAGCGTTCCCAGCGCTGAGGGTGGGGTTACACCTAACGGTGGGTTTGCTGCCGCAGGCTATTGATTCATTAGATTTATCTAATATTCTTGATTTCATAAAAAAATCCATCGTTTTATTCTCTTGCGTAAGGTGAGTTAGTAATCTAATTCGCGATTAGAAGATTCGTTCCTCAGGCTAGGTAGAAGTATAAAGGTTACATTTGTATGTGCAAAGATGTAACAAGCGGTCTGGTCTCGTCGGTTAACTTTGGATTAGCCGACGAAATTGAAGGTGCGATGGAGAAAAGGGAGCTGTGGGGATAAGTAGGATTAAATGCCTACCTACCTACTTACTTCATTTATCAATCTACCTAAAAGCGAATCATGTGTTTGCATGGCTTTTGAGTTTGCTTCATAGGCGCGGTTAACTTCGATCATCTCTACCATCTCGGTTACAACTTGAACGTTAGACGCTTCTAGGTAGCCCTGCAAAACTTCAGGGGCTTCTAATTCATCGCGGAAAGGTCTAGGCTCGCCTGATTCGGGAGTATCAACATAGAAAGAATCACCTTCTTTGTCTAAGTGACGTGGATTTTCTACCGTGCGGATTTTTAATTTATCTAATAAAACTGGATTTTTATAACGGTTATGCTCTGCACTGGTTAAGCCTTCGCGCGGATCATTGCCAATATCCGCATTCATGAAAACTTCTCCGTTCTCTTTTATCAAAAAATTAGCGCGTGAAACTTTAATAGGTCCATTTTCCCCAAGAAGAGGAAATCCCTGCGGAGTAACGAGGTAGCCGTTGTTGTCTAATACGAATGCACCGCTGCGAGTGAGTCTCTCTCCACGATTAGTCATTACGGAAAAAAAAGCAGGACGCTCTGCACCTGGTTTATCGTTTATCATAATATCAAAAGGATTTTCGGATTTTTTAACAGCGCCTTGTTCGAAGCGAGTGTATACTTCGTTGACTTCTCCGCCTAATCCTAATTTGCCTACGATAGGCGCTGTATCAAAGGAGCCCATAGGAACTATGCCAACACCATCTTCATCGTAGCGATGAATTAGCATTTCAGGGAAAGTTTTAAAAAGGGTAGTGTCTCTCTTAAATGCAGTCTTATCTACGTTTGCCAGGTTGTTCGCGATAACATCCATCCTAGTTTGCTGAATTGCCATTCCACTTGCGCCTGTATATATTCCTCTGAGCATAATTACCTCTATAGCAGTTATCGAACAACTAAAGAAAAAACTGAGTAAAATTTTAAGCGACATAGAAAATTCTTTATCCTAAATGTAGGTAACAAAAACTATCCGAACATGAGTAGAGTTCTTCTCGCCGATATTGCCCTATTGCTTTTAAATGTGCTCTGGGGTTATTGTTTCGTTTTAATCAAGCAATTACTGGTTGAAATCCCTCCTTATTATTTACTAAGCCTCAGATTTCTTCTAGCAGGGCTTTGTCTTTTGCCGTTTCAAATTACTGCACTGCGAAATATTTCTAGAAAAGAAGGGCTATACTATATTAGCTGTGGTCTTGCTCTCGGACTTGGGTTTAGTCTGCAGACTAGCGGTATGGTTACGACTAGTCCCGGGAAGGCGGGCGTTATCACCGGGGCACTTGTTGTATTTGTTCCGATCATTTATTTTTTTTGGACAAGGCTTCCTTTGTCGAAGAGCATAGTTTTGGGAACGGTTGCCACTTTCTTAGGATTATGTTTTATTTCTTTAGATGGAGTAGAGCACTTTACGGAGATTAACCGCGGAGACTTATTTCTACTTGCTGGCTCGATTGTGTATGCTTTTCACGTAGTCATTGTGGAGCAAACCTGTCGTGCAATTGATAATGTTAAACCAATGTTACTCGCTCTAGTCCAGCTTATCATTGTTGGGCTATTCGGTCTTATCCTTGCAATGCCTACTGAAAAATTTCCTACAATCTTAAGTCCATTTGCACTCTTTGGAATTTTATTTCTTTCCCTTCTTGGAAGTTTAATGGCTTATATCGTGCAAATGTGGGCACAGAAGTATTCGCCTGCACCTCATGTGGGAGTAATTCTTTCTACAGAGGCAGTATTTGCCTGTATCTTTTCTTATTTTATCATGAGCGAAAAATTTACTCTCTTCATGTGGATTGGGGCATTACTCGTGTTAGTCGGCATACTACTTACCCAGGGAATTTTATCTTTTAGGAGAAATCATGTTACGAAGAATAGCTAATGTATTTACGAAACTAATCAGCCATTTTTTACCAGACCCATTTTTACTTGCAATTCTAATTAGTTTTATTGTATTAATCGCAGGAGTGGTTAATAGCAATTCACCGTTTGCGATGATTCATTATTTTGGAAAGGGTTTTTTTAGTTTAAATTCTTTTACTATGCAAATGGTGCTTGTTCTTGTAACCGGACATATCTTAGCTAATACGCCTGTCTCGCATAGAGTTTTATTTTTCTTTGTTCAAAGAATTCATTCTCCGCGCTCTGCTATTATTGTTACAACGCTTTTTTCTATTTTTATTTCCTGGATCAACTGGGGATTTGGTTTAATTGCGGGAGCAATATTTGCAAGAGAAGTTGCAAAAAAAGTAAAAGATATAGATTATCGCCTACTCATTGCAAGCGCCTATTCGGGATTTGTCGTTTGGCATGGAGGGCTTTCTGGCTCTATTCCTTTAACAGTTGCTACCGATAAGCATTTTGCAGCTCAGTGGATGGGAGTTGTTCCAGTTAGCGAAACTCTTTTTTCTCCATTGAATTTATTTATCCTTGCAGCTCTCACAGTCGGGCTACCTATCATTAACCTCTTAATGCTTCCAAGAGAAGAAGATAGAATTCTTTTTTTAGAAGAAGAGGAAGTGATTGTAACAAAAGAAATTTCTGTAAAAACATTCGCTGAAAAATTAGAGCATTCTAGATGGATTTCGATTTTGATTAGTGCAGTTGGATTTTTCTATTTGCTTGGTTACTTTTTAAAGAATGGATTTAAACTCAATCTAGATATAGTCAATTTCTCTTTGTTATTTCTGGGAATCTTACTGCACATAACACCAATTCGCTTCTTAGAGTCTGCAAAGCTTGCTGTAAAAGGAACATCAGGAATTATCATTCAATTTCCATTCTACGCCGGCATTATGGGAATGATGGTAGATTCAGGTCTTGCCATTAGGCTCGCTAGTTTCTTCGTGGAAGTTTCGACTACTTCTAGTTTTCCGCTCTTCACATTTTGGAGTGCGGGAATTTTAAATCTATTCATTCCATCCGGCGGAGGACAGTGGGCAGTACAGGGACCGATTGTATTAGCCGCAGCCCGTGACCTAGGTGTATCTCTTCCGAAAATAGCGATGGCTGTAGCCTGGGGTGATGCCTGGACAAATTTGATTCAACCCTTTTGGGCATTACCGGCATTAGCCGTTGCAGGACTCGGAATCAGGGACATTATGGGTTTTTGCCTGGTGTCCCTGATTTTTAGTGGGGTTGTGATTTCTATTGGGTTCTTGGTTTTTTAGAAGATTACCACGGATGAACACGGATAGAAGATTAAACCTCGTATTCGTCCACTGATTTCTTTAGAAAGAATACTTTTTAATTTTGCCATAATAGGCTCCTTTTTGCGACTATATAGAATTAGCCGCAAATTTATTTTTAATATAATAATATCATTTTAGTCCTTGCCTGAATTGTTATTTAAAAACTCTATTTAAAGACATATAAATATTTTCGTTTTGTGAATGGTAGCACCAAAGATACTATCAAAGATAGTCATAAAAATTTAAGACTATCTTTGGCAGTATTCTTAATAGTATCTTTGATACTATCATTGATATATACGCATTAACCGTTTTGTTATACGGAAAGGTATTTGAAAGTAAAGATTGCTAAGCCAGTAGTTTTAAAACTTACAGCAAAGCAATTGAGACAAGGTAAAAGGGATGAATTGTTGGAAGATTAAGAGTGAAACAAATAAAAAATTCCGGCAGATTACTTGATGGAAAAAGAATACAACCAAATGCCCGCTGCGATTTTACGAAAATTGCGAAAGACTTCTTGATGGATTGTGGTGCGGGTAGTGCTTGTTTGTCTTTAGAGTTTTGCCAAAATGTATTTTATAATTCTTTTCTTTGCGCTAATTTTTGCAAAGGAAAAATTTTTTTAAAGAAGTTTGATTGGATGTTTAGATGCTTCTATATCCCGTTTCAATTCCTTATCATATTCTGCTTCTTCCTCTGGGGACATCTTAGGCATTTCTATGTGTATTCGTAAGATCAATTCTTCGTCTTCAGGAGTGAAATCAACTCCTATGTCTCGATATTTTGTTTTATTTTGCATAGCCTTTTCTCCTTAAATACTCATAGAATAGTTTTATATTATTTGAATCTTTTGACAAGAAGAATCTTGCCTCATAAGTGATACTTTTTTCTTTCCATATCTTTTGCCCGTATGGAGATTTAAAAATAGTTTGAATCTTTGTATTTTGACCCTGTAAGTATTTGACTTCTAATTGTTGCAGCACCAAGACTAGTTAGATTTTCATTAAATTTCCAAATTTTAAAATTATGTATAAATAGATTTTGATTTTCATCTTTTTGAATGATTCGTCTCGCGGTATAATCCCGATGCATAATTTTTACAATTATACCGTAATCATCATTTGTTATTCTTACTAATTCATTCTTATGCGCGCCCGCCATTTGCGCCAATTCTTTGTTAGTCAGTTGATTCTCTCCAAACAACTTTTGTTTAATCAATGCAAATTTCCTTTTATCATACAAAGCTTGAATTTCTTCATTAAAGGTTCCATTTTGAACTTCACTTTCCGCGACTTCAATCCAACCATCAGCAGTCTTACGATGTTGTTTCCCATCTTGCCAGAGATGAATCGTTCCAATTGGAGCGGGTTTAGATTTAAAGAGAAGATGATTGTCTACTTCTAGATATCCTCTTCGTAAAAAGTAGTAGCATCCTAGGATTAAGGTTTCGCCGGTTTTTTTAGTTTTGTGCATCCCTTGATTGTGTGGGAATTTATTTTATCGGTAAAGAGGTTGGGGTGGGGGTTAGTGTTTCCATTTTTAGTAGTTGGAGTATATAGACTAAATGAAAAATCTTAAAATGAGCAATTTTACTCTTGACTTTTCTTTTTATTTTATAAAAATCCCTAACTTGTCCTCTAGGGATGTATAATGAAATGAAGATAATGGCTGGCTTACCTAACAAATCTAGTTAAATTATGTTTCAAGGGAATATACAATGAAAAAAGTTTATTCAGTTATTAATTTTAAAGGCGGAGTCTGTAAGACAACTCTTGCAGTCAATATTGCTGCGGGTCTGGCGAATTATCCACGACCTGACGGTAATCCATTTCGTGTATTACTTGTAGATATAGATCCACAAGCCAATGCTTCTGTTTATATGCTTGGGGAGGATTATTGGAGAACAAATATACAAGAAAAGCCGAGAATCTCACCAAATCTTTACAGGCTCTTACAAGACAAAATCAAAGGTAGAGCAATTGATTATGAATTTATAATCAAACCAGATACAGAAGGTATTAATCCTATTTTCGGAGATAGAAAAGTTTTCAGAGAAGACGGGAAGTTTGAAATAAAAAAAGCGAAACAGAATTGGTCAAACTTGCACCTTCTTTCGTCCATTAATAATTTATTCGATTTATCCAAAGAATTTGGATATAGAACTACATTAGAGAACAATAAGCATTCTTTGTTGGATGAAATTTTAAAAACGAAATACAATGAATATGATTATATTGTCATTGATTGTCCAACTCAATGCATATTCTGGAGAAAACTACCACTGATTCTGGAAATAAACTACCAGTTACAATAAATCATAATCAATACAGATAATTAGTAACGACCATTATTTTTCAATTAGAAATTTGGGAGAATTTCTTTCTTAAA
>JANYCR010000301.1 GCA_025360185.1 Leptospiraceae bacterium
GATACCCTCTATGAAAACAAAATCCCAATTGTATATACACTCCATGACTTTTGGCTTATGTGTCCGAGAGGACAATTTTTACAAACAAACTTTGGGAGTAGCGATTACTATAAGTTATGCGATGGACAAGAAGATAGAAAATGTGCAACTAATTGTTACAATTCTTATTTTTCTGGACATAAGGATTCTCTTGAAAAAGAAATTCAGAATTGGACAGACTGGATTGCTTTAAGAATGAAAGAGACTCGTGCACTTTGCGAAAAGGTTTCCCTGTTTATTTCTCCTTCTAGATACTTGAAAGAAAGATTTGTAAATGAATTTTCTATTCCAGAAGAAAAGATTCTACTACTTGATTATGGATTTCAATTAGAAAGATTTAAAAAATTGGATACTTATAAAACAAGGACATTTACATTTGGCTATATTGGAACTCATATTCCAGCCAAAGGGGTTAACTTGCTATTAGACGCTTTTTTGAAAATTGAAGATGAGGCAGCTTTAAAAATCTGGGGCAGAGACAACGGACAGAGCACAAATGCCCTAAAAGAAAAAGCTAAACTTTCTAAAAATAAAATAGAATTTTGTGGTGAATATAAAAATGAAAGTATCGCCAAATCGGTATTTGCCGAAATAGATTGTCTGGTTGTTCCTTCTATTTGGATGGAGAATTCACCACTAGTAATTCATGAGGCGCAACAATCTAAAATTCCAGTTATAACAGCCGATGCGGGAGGAATGAGAGAGTTTGTAGCGGATAAAGTCAATGGACTCTTATTTAAACATAGAAATATAAATTCACTTAAAGAACAAATGGAGTTTGCCGTTAGTAACCCATCCGCAATGAAAGACTTCGGGGGAAAGGATACCTTTCATCTGAAAGCAGTGATATTTTATCTATTGAAGAGCATGTAGATAATATTATGCTAACTTATCATAGACTGATGAGTGTAAAATAAAATTATTGGTAAGACTGGAAATATGGTGAAAAATTTAATTTGCTTGATCATTCACAATATTGATGTCATAGTGAGCTTGTCGAATCTATGCTTATTAGAAATAGAATCCTTCGACTGGCTCAGAATGACAACTTCCGAAAGCTAATTTGTCTTGAGAATATGACTTATTGTAACAAATCCATGATTGAAAATATACAAAAGAAATTTTTTAGAATTACCCTCGATACAAACCCAGAAGACTGTAACCTACACTGTATTATGTGCGAAGAGCATAGTGTGCATAGTAGATTTATTGAAAATCTAAAAAAAGAAACTGGAGTAAGTAAAAGAAGAATGCCAATCGATTGGATGGATGGTATTTTTATTCAAGCCAAAGAATTAGGCATAACAGAGATTATCCCTTCAACCATGGGAGAGCCTCTTCTTTATGCGGGATTTGAAAAAATTATATCTCTATGCCATACACATTCTATCAAACTAAATCTTACAACGAATGGAACCTTTCCTAAAAAAAGTATAGAGGAATGGGCAAGACTTCTCATTCCAATTTGTTCTGATATTAAAATTTCATGGAACGGAGCAGTTGCAAATACTTCGGAAAGTATTATGCGGGGAATTTCTTTTGAGAAAAGTTTATCCAAATTAAAAAAATTAATAGAATACAGAGACGAGTATTTCAAGGAAAATTCTTATTATTGTAGAATCACCTTACAGCTCACATTTCTAAAAAACAATATGCATGAATTAAGTGATATAATAAAATTAGCCGCTAGTCTGGGAGTCGATAGGGTAAAGGGACATCATCTCTGGGCTCATTTTGATGAGATCAAAAATCTATCTATGAAAGCGAGTCAGGAAAGTAAAGATAAGTGGAATGAGTATGTGTGTGAGGCAAAAGAGACAGCAAATACTTACCTAAAACCAAATCAAGAAAAAGTCCTACTTGAAAATATAATTCCCTTTGAAGAAAGCACAAATCACTGTGTTCCGGATAATTATGATTGTCCGTTTCTTGAAAAAGAATTGTGGATTTCTGCCACGGGAAATATTTCTCCATGCTGCGCGCCTGATTCGGAGCGAAAATCTCTTGGTGATTTCGGAAACATACAAACTCAAACTCTTGAAGAAATTTTAAACAGCAGTAGCTACCAAAATCTTGTAAAGAATTATAAGTCTTATCCGCTTTGTAAAATCTGCAATATGAGAAAACCGTAATAATATGGATTGGCAAGAAATTGAAGTTTCTACTAGTCGAAATAATTTTATTTACAAGGGTCAAATAATATTTGCGGAAGATTTTTTAGATGTGCTAGAATTTCAAAACCCAGGGATCGCTGCCGTAAAAAAATCAGAGGGATGGCATCACATTTCAATAGACGGCAAGGCTATCTATTCAAAATTTTATGAAAGAGTATTCGGTTTTTATTTCGACCGAGCTGTCGTGAATGAAAAAAATTTTGCTTATCATATTGGTATAGATGGATTAGCTGCATATAAAGAAAGATATTTATGGTGTGGGAATTACCAGGAAGGTATTTGTATCGTAAAAGAATTTAAGAATAAGTATTTTCATATCAATAAAAATGGGGAACGAATTTACGCAAAAGATTATATCTATGCAGGAGATTTTAAAGAAGGAATCGCTTGTGTATGTTTGGATAACGGACATTACACTCATATCAAGCTAGATGGAACTTTTCTTCATAATAAAAATTTCGAACTACTTGATGTATATCACAAGGGCTTTGCGCGTGCTAAGGATAACGACGGTTGGTTTCATGTTGATAGGAATGGAAACGAGGTTTATTCTACTAGGTATTCTCTAATCGAACCTTTTTATAATGGTTATGCCTTTTGTGTTACACTAAGCGGGGGAAAGATCATTCTGAATGAAAGGGGCGAAGAGATAAAACTTCATAGGGAGATATCAGAGGTATAACTTTTTTCACTTGACGCAAATGCCTTATTTTGAAACTCTAATTAGTCCGTACTATGCAAACTAAAACCATGGAAAAAGAAGAATTCTTAAAACTTGAGTTTACCAAAGAGGGCAACAATTTTCGTCTCCAATTGTTTTTTGCCACCGATGAAAGAGGAATTGTGTATCGAGTAACCGCGGTCCTTTACGCAAATAATTGGAATATTCTTGGGGCTAATATTCGTAGCTTTGAAAACGGACAAATCGAGGACGAGTTTTTAATTCAAAACTCGGGTGGAGCTATTTTAGATGAAGCCGAGTTATCAAAATTAAAAAATGAAATGCAGCAGCTTTTTCGCGATGAAATTTCCATTGCTTCCTATATGATTAAAAAAGGAAAAAAGGCAAATTCCGACAAAGGAAATTTAAACGCAAAGATTATCTTTGAGACTGTGGCTAATCACGATTTTACTAAACTGCGAATTCAAACTAGAGATCGGTCTGGTTTATTGTGTGACATCGCTCGAATGCTTTACCTGGAATGTATGGATATACTTTCTGTTCAGGCGAATACTAGAGGCAGTGAAGTAGATGATATTTTCGAAATCAAATCCGAGTCAGGTCATAGCTTAGAAGAAGCGATGCAAGTAAGGCTCGTTAGAAATTTAAAGAATATATTATAATGATTTTTTACAATAAAAAAGACAGGTTTGAAACCTGTCTCTACATCACATGTTAGTATAAAAATTATTGTTTCGCTGGCGCTGCTGGTTGTGCAGGAGTTGTAGGTACAACCGGTGTTGCCGCATTGGTAGAAGCAGGCGCAGGAGTTGCACTCGGTGGAGTAGCAGCATTATCCGCAGCCTTTGGCTCATCTTTACCAGGAACAATTTCTGCTGACGGAATTGGTGCTTCCAATATTACCTCTTCTTTTTTTGCAAAAAGAAAAGAAAGAAGAAGCGACAATATAATAAATGAAATCGCTATGACTCTCGTTGCTTTAGTGAGAACATCTGCACTGGAAGAACCAAATGCTGTTTGGCTAGCTCCTCCCATCATTCCACCTAGACCGCCACCTTTACCGGCTTGCACC
>JANYCR010000309.1 GCA_025360185.1 Leptospiraceae bacterium
ACTAAATCTAGCGGTCGATATTAATCGTATGAGACACAAATACAAAATCAGACTTTATGCCCCGTGCATCTACTAATCTACTGAAATAGGCAGATTCTAACCTTGAATAAACCCAAAATAACCCAATTACTCTTAATTTACATAGCTTTATTATCACCGAACCTCGTAAACATTATGCCAGAGGATGAAATGCTTCCTTCGGAGCTAGTTACCAAGAAGAATGCAGAGAAACGAGCTGAGATGAACGCTTCCGAGCGTGAAATCAGAAAAGAACTGGCAAGAATTGAGAAATCCATGGTTGCAGTGGCTCAAAATGCAATCAGCCATAATTATATCCTTGGCTCATCAGTTGCTATTTACTACAAGCAAAACCTCGTTTTTGAAGTGAATGAAGTTTTTAAGAACTCAACGCCATTATCATTGGCGTCAGTCACTAAGCCGTTTACGAGCATGGCAATCATACAGCTTGCGGATTCAGGACAGTTAAAGCTCAATGATCCAATTGCAAAATATATCCCTGAATATACAAAGCAATTTCCGGCACTCGAAGGAAAAGAAATTACCGTCCGCCACCTATTGAGCCATACATCCGGTATACCCTATATTGGCACGCGTCAGATTCATACTGCTGGTGCTAAGTTTATGTATTCCAATTACAATTATAGATTGCTTGCGAGCATAATCGAAAAAGTTTCCGGGCAAACGTATGCGACTTACATAAAGGAAAATATTTTCTTCCCACTTGATATGGATGACTCTATGGTGAGTGCTAATGCGGATGGAGCTTCTGGAATTGCGGTTTCTGCGCGTAATCTCGCTAACTTTGCAAATGTATTTTTGCGTGAAGGGAAATACCGAGATCAATCTATCATACAAGCTTCCAAGATTAAAAAGATTTTCAAAGCACCTGACTTTATTCCGAAAAGTACACATATGGAGTATTATGGACTTGGATGGAGAGTAAACAGAGAAAACAATTTAGTAAAGATGTTTTATCACACCGGAATTTGGAATGGGATTTTTGCGGATTTACGTATTATGCCGCAGAATAAATCTTTCATCATTCAGTTGTGCAACCCCCCTTCTTATAAGTCCGCCGGGTTTACATCTTACCAAGGGCAGATGCATTCATTAGCAATTCGTTATATAGAGTTGTTGGAAAAATTACCAACGCAACCTGAAACAGAATTGGCAAGTGTAAATTTTCTAGACGAAGAAGATTTATTCCCAGATGCGGACTAGATTAAAACTTTTCCTAGTTTTAATTATTATTAATTTATGCAAGACAGATACAGCTATCGAAAAATACCAGACTGCTTTTTTAAAGAAGCCTGGTAATGTTGATGAAGTAAAACTTGCACGTATCAAACAAAATTTAGAAAATTGGCTCAGTTATAATTATTCAAATAAAATTTTTCCATCAATAGCCGTTGGAGTTGTAAAGGGCAGTGAGTTGGTTTATAGTTATAAACTGGGAACTACAGATAGGACAAACTATGGATTAGGCTCTATTACAAAGACATTTACCGGCACAATGGTAATGCAGGCGGTAGAGAAAGGCTTAATAGAATTAGACGCACCTGTGAGTAAATACATTCCTGGGTTAAAATTAGAAAAAGCAGAACTTAAATCCAAACCCGTTACCATTCGTCACCTCTTGTCGCATACTTCCGGTATGCCGGATCTTCGTTATTATCAAAATCCAGAAATCATTCCTTCGGCTACTACTGGTTTGCCGTTTAATATCACCGGACAGATTTATCCTGCGGGTTATCATTACCGTTATTCTAATTATGGATTCATGACGCTTGGTGTAGTGTTAGAAAAAGTTTATAATAAACCTCTCAAACAAATTATAGAAGAAGAAATTTTTGCAAAGATCGGAATGGATAATTCTTTTGCGAGTCCTATGGTTCAGGGTGCAGGCGGAATTCAAACTAACCTGATAGATATGGGACGTTATGCCTCCATGTGGTTAAATGAAGGTAAGTCGGTGAATGGAGTACAAGTGTTGAAACCCGAAACGGTTAATAAAATGATTCGCCTACAAACTCCGGTTCCAGCATTTGCCAGAACAAAAAAGTATTGTGGACTTGCCTGGAGAACAGAGTGCGACGAAGAGGGAGTCACCACATTCTTTCACATTGGTGGAGCAAACTATGTTGCCGCCTGGGTGCAAATGTTTCCCAAATATGATGTAGCAGTTTTTTATTTGTCTAATCCGCCTGAATACGATGATAACCTAATGACCCAGCTTGTAATCATGCAGTGGAAGTTAGGCGAATTAGCCTCTGGCATTGTTGGCTCAGTTACGCCGGTCCATAAAACAGGAGAGACTAGTCCTACAGAAGAAGTTTATAGAAAGTATGAGGGTAATTATAAGAATCCACTTACTCAAAAAAAAGCGACTGTATTTTATAAAGATGGAAAGTTATATTTTCAGCCAGAGGGTGGCGGACAAATCTATTTGCCTCCGAGCACGATTAGTGTATTTGGTGGTCCCGGTGGTCCGGGCTCTTATGAGTTTACATGGCACCCCCTGACACAAGCAATACTTGGCGTATCGAACTACGCTGGATTTTACGAAAGGATTTACGAATGAAAATATTAATTGTAGATGATAATGATCGTTATGCGAATAACTTAAAAGCTTTCTTTGAAAAAAGAAAGATTGAAACAGTAAGAGCGTTAGACGCTAAGCAAGGTTGGGAGATGTTTCAGAAAGAAATTTTTCATACTGTAATAAGCGATATTACAATGGAAACACAAACCTCTGGACTTTTTTTAATTCGCAAAATTTATAAATCTGGATTCAAGGGTAATATCATAATAGCTACAACTGGATTTGATGTTTCGGGTGTTATGTTTGTGAGCAGATTCTTATTACCCGCCTTTGGTGGAGTAGGCTGGATGGTTCCTAAAGTTCCACTCAAGAGAGGCAAAGTGGTATTTGTCCCTACTAACTTGAAGAAGGGATTGAAGTTTGAGGAAATACTATGAATGAAATATCGTCTATTGATTTAATTATAGAAGAATACAAGAAAGGTGTAGATAGGACTCTTCTTGAAGAAAACTTAAAGTTATCTTATACCGAGCGTGTAGAAAAATTACAGAAATTACTCAACGCTTTCGAAGAGCTAAAGAATGCTAAAAGGCTAAATTCAATATGACAGAATTTGAAAAAGTAATTCAATTATTAGATGAGAATAATATTGATTATATTCTTATCGGTGGCTTTGCAGGGGCTATTCATGGTTCTGCGCGATTAACTTCTGATATTGACATTGTTTATAAAAGATCTAAGGATAACATAAAAAAACTGGTTAATGCTTTAAAAAGTCATAAGCCATATCTCAGGGGAGCACCGGAAGGCTTGCCTTTTTTATTTGATGAAAAAACAATTGAAAGTGGTCTTAATTTTACGCTGACGACTGATATAGGTTACATTGACTTATTGGCAGAGGTTCCCGGTGGTAATTATGAAAACATCTTGCCGGATACAATCTTAGTCGATGTCTATAATCGCAAAATTTGCTGTGTAAATTTGAAACGATTGATTCAATTAAAGCGGGTTAGTGGAAGACCAAAAGACTTCGAAGCAATTTCTGAATTGGAAATCCTGCAAGAGAGAAATTTGAAATAGTTTATCTAATCGAATACAGCACTTTGCGTTTGCCAATGCGCTCTCTGTTGAGTTCGATGCGATTATTATAGTAATAAGCTTTTTCTGGTTTCAACTGACCGAGAAGATCGAACAAATCCATTTCGAAGGAGAGCATGACCTCTGCTACATCGTCTACTTTTTTATCTAGGACATCTTTTACATTTACCATGACGTGACGGGAGTTGATGCTGTCTGGTTTTGCTGTTTCTGCAATCATGAAGAAGTTTGCTTTGGTGATTGTGCCGCCTACGCATGTGTTCTTTCCACGCTCTCTAGAAATTTTTATGATTTGCGTTGTGACTCTCATTACTTCAGGATCGTCTGGACTCATGTCCATAGACGCCGAGAGATCAGATCTAGCTGCCGTTACATTATTTAACTCTTCGAATGATTTTGAGTCTGCGATTTCTAAAATGTTTCTATAACCAGTGATTGTTTCTAAGTTCATGGATTTGAATAATTTATCATACTGAACTGGAGGAATTAGATTCTTTAGGGTAGAGATAAAATTCTTGAGTGCATATTGCGATTCAATCATAGGAGCGGAAATTCCGTCTATGCCGTTAGCTTTGCAGAATCGAATATCGGTACGGGCTTCGGGTCCGCCAATCTTGACCACCACAGGCAATAAATCTCTTCCTAGAAGTGATAGTAGCCTTAGCTCATCATAATCCATATCTTCTGTCTCTGTGCCACCTTTTAAACCAGTAAAACAATAATCTTTTATATACACGCCGAGATCTTTCTTGAGATTAAAAAGGGAGGTTTCAACAGATTTATTCATAAATATTTTATCGACATAATTCAAAAATACTTTTCTACTATTTATTAGAGATTGCTAATGTATTTACCAAATGTTGAATAAAATAAATCTTGACTAAGAAAGCTGTTTTTAAAATCAGTTTAAAAACTTAGTTTAAATGGAAGAGTTATATGTTATACGAAGACGAATTTGACGATGAATATGATGCGGAAGAAGAAGAGTATGATGACACAACTGTGACTATGGCTTGTGATGATTGTGATTATCGATGGAAGATTTCTTTAGAGGTGGAAGATGAAGACGATGCATATGAGGAAGATTTAATTTGTCCGATGTGTGGGTCTTCTAATGTTGCAGAAATCTAAAGAAATTGTAGGAAATGTTTATCGAAAAGGACGTGCTGCGACTAATCCTGTTTTCTTGATTAAAAGCTTGTCAATCGCCACGTCCAATATTCGAGAATGAGAATTTGAAATTGAGGAATTTATGCAACGAAAAATAAACCGGAGACAAGAGGCTTTGTTTTTACAATGCCTCTTACAAGATTAGAGGTAAAATGAAATTAATCTTTATTTCTTTAATTGGCTTATTATTGTTTTACTCTTCATTCCTTTTTCCAGCAGAGGATGACCAGACTTTAAAACGAATTTTGGAACTCTATAAGCGAAAAGATTTTAAAGAAATTACAAAGTTGGCAAGTGAATATATTCGAGCCAAGGAAGAATTGGCACAGGATGACAAAGTTATAAAGTTTTACTTTCATACCGAAAATGATCTTCAAAAATTGGATATTGTTTTGGATAATATCTATAAAAATACAGATGAACTTTCTCCTAAGTTCCACGCTTTAAATTATATGCTTATGGAGAAAGCGCTTCTCTCTGAGCAGTTTGATATAGGAGTAAAATGGGGAGATATTTTTCGAAAAGAAGCAAAATCTAAAAAGCCAAAGTATATCAAGGGACTCTATCTATATTCTTGTCTTCTCTATAAAGCTAATAAATCTGCAATATCTCTTTCCGTAATTGATAGTGCTCTCAAAGAGAAGCCTAGTAAAAAATTCACGAGCAAATTAAAGCTTTTACGAATTGCTCAATTAAAGAATGACTTTCAAATCATTGTAGAATCAAAAAATTACCTGAAGAACAATTATGAATCCACCTATGCTGATTTTATATTTGCCCATATGATACAAGCTTACCGAAATACTGGAAAGAAAAAACGAGTAGAACAACTCAAAGAAGATTTCAAGAAGGATTTTGGGGATTCTATCTTAGTCGATACTGTATTGGGGATATAGATAATTATTTTTGATTGTAAAAATCGCCGCTCTAAAAAAGATAAAAAAACATTGATGGGGAATTAGCTCAGTTGGCTAGAGCGCTTCCTTGACATGGAAGAGGCCACTGGTTCAAATCCAGTATTTCCCATCAAATTTTAGTAATCTTATTTTACATCATCGCCTTTCTTGTTTCTATCTCTTTCATCGCCAGAAGTATTGTAACTGGCGGAGGGTGCATTCGGGATTTGATAGCCTGTGATAATACCAATGTCTTTTTTAAGCTGATCTCTAACATGCAAATTATCCTCAATCATCATTGCTTGTCTTAAGTAGGTTTCTGAATTAGCAATTCCTAACTCACCTAAAAGACTAGATGTTTTAATTCTTACAGTAGGAGAAATATTCTTTAGCATATCTATGAGTTGGAAAAAATGCTTTGTGTTGGTTTTCTTGATTCCAACCACCGAGCCAAGAATTACAGTTTTTGCGTAATCATCTTTTTCTTTACCAAGAGCAGCATCCATTGGAGCAATCATCGCTTCTCTATTTGTGTTTCTAAGAGCTTCTGCGGCAGACGCGCGAATGTAGTAATGCTCATGATCTAATGCTTTGACGATTACATCTAATGCTTCTTTGTCTTCATAGGTATCTAGCAAATATCCAAGGGAGCGTAATACTTCACCGGCTGCAACTACAGCAGGCATAGTTTCTAACTCAGCGTAGTAGATCCTTTGCTCTTTATCTTTTGTGACTTGCTCACCTAATATTTTGTAAGTATCTGCAAGTGGTTTAATTCCTAATTCGTGTCCAATTTCTGCTAAGGCTTGAGCTGCTAAAAACTTTACAATTGGTTTATTGTTATCTGAAATATCAAAATTAATAGGTGAATAATTATCTTTTTGACTGATTTCTTGGGTCTGTTTTTTCGTCGGCTCCGAGTTTGTTGTAACACCTTTTAGTGCTAAAATCATTGGGCGAAGTGCTCTTTTTGTTCTTGCCTTTTTCAGTATTTCGATCGCTGCAATTTTTTCCTGTAAGGTTCCATTGCTGATATTTCGAATTTGCTCTACAAATGATTTGTCGCTACTACCTTCTCTATAAACGAAAGACTCTGTAGCGCTGATCGTTGAAAGGGATACTACTAGTGCAATAATTAGAATTATGTGTTTTAACATTATCTACTCCTATCTCTATTTATCGTATTACCAATTGCCAAAAGTAAATTCTGATTTAATATTTGACAGCTTTATTTTCCTTGATTGGGTAAACCCTTTCTCAAAAAATAACGAAGCATATTTATTGGTATAGCATATAAAAAATTCTCTCTCTTAAATTTCTATCTATTTTTGAAAATGTCGTTTTACAATGAATCCTATCTCTTTGCTTCCGTCTTTAAAATCTGAATCAATGCGTAGCCTGTTTCGGGTTTGAAGAAGAGAGCTTTATTTTTTTTGTAAAATCGCCTCTCTTCTTTTGTCGCCTGGTATTTGAGATAGTGGATAAAAATTGGATCATTTTTCTTTCTCCAGTTTTCATCTAGCTTTGCTTCTTTTTTTATACTGAGAATTGCTTTTTTGGCTTTCATGCCCAGATATAATTCCTCACTGGTTCCAAAATATCTATGAAGCTGAAAGTCATCTGCATGGAGTAAAAATTTTTCTAGCTTACGAATCTCAACGATATTCCATTTATTTTTTTCTCGTAAAGCTGTTCCCCTGAGGATGATGTCAATTTGGTAGAATGGCTCATCCGATGGTCTTACGGATTGCTTATCTATAAATCGCTTACGAGGAAGATAATAAGCAATTTCTTGCTCGGACATATTACGCTTAAATTCTTCTACTCGAGCTAAATTCTTCTTATAACGTGCTCGTTTCGATTGGGAATCAGACGAAATGCTTAAAGGTACAGCAATATGTAGTATAAGAAAAAGTATGCTACTTGGTAGTAAAGTCAGATTCGCTATCAGTTTTGCATTCTCTTTTAGCATTTTTATTCCCTTTTGAAGCCAAAACTGCTAAAATCAGGTCATTTTTTAGCTTTTTCAGACTCTTTTTAGATTATCGGGAATATGGTACCGTTTTTGCACTGTAATAGTACATTCAGTGGGGAGATTTACTATTATGAAAAAAATTCTAACTTTAATCCTTTTTAGCCTTTCTACGATTCTTTTGGCAGATGGTGAGTTAAATAGTGTCGAGAATATTCTCAAAAAAAGTAGACCTGCTGATTTACCAACAATTGCGAGTAATTATAGTGCGCTGGGAAGCACGCATCAAATTAAAGGAGATTATGTAAGCGCTCTTATGAATTACAAAAAATCTCTCGAAATCCGCAAAGCTATTGGTTTAGATAAAACACAAGGCTATGCTACTATTTTATTTTTAACATCTATCGTTGAGCACAAGCTTGGTGATTCTTGTAAAGCAGCAGAAAATGTCAAAAACGTAATTAAGATCTATAATTATTTAGGAATGGTAGATGATGCAAATGTTGCTGAATCAGAAGGCTTGAAAGAGTTTAAATCTGCCTGTGCCCTAGTATCTCAAAATTAACTAAGAATATGTCTTCTATCCTTTAGGAATGGAAATCTATCTCTAAATTCTTTTACCTCTTTGGAGGATACTCTGACTTTCAGAATATCCTCATTTTTCGTTTCTAGTATTTCTCCTTTTCCGTACGGATCAAAGAAAGCAGAATTTCCATTATGGTATAGTTGGTTTTTTCTTCCTGCATATCCAACCCGGTTTATTCCCACCACATAAGCTTGGTTTTCAATTGCTCTGGCTTTTAAAAGAGTGAGCCAATGTTCTATACGTGCCTCTGGCCAATTTGCTACTACCAAATAAATATCTGTCGAGCCCGCTGTTTTACGAAAT
The DNA here is from genome assembly GCA_025360185.1 of Leptospiraceae bacterium. Taxonomy (GTDB): domain Bacteria; phylum Spirochaetota; class Leptospiria; order Leptospirales; family Leptospiraceae; genus UBA2033. The sequence goes on from JANYCR010000309.1 coordinate 8,589, forward strand.
ACTTCGGGAAAACGGAGATCATAACAAATGAGTAAGCTAATGTGAAAACCATTTAACTCAAAGGTTTCTGTGCGCTCACCTGATGTAAAAAACTTATCTTCTTCCGCAAAGGAAAATGGATGAATTTTATGGTATCTATTGGTAATGATACCAGACGGTCTTGCAATGGAAAAAGAATTAAATGGCATTCCTTCTGGATTTTTTTCTATCCAGCTCCCACCGATGGTTGAGCCAGTCTTTTTTGCCATCTCAATTAAAAATTTCTCAGTAATACCCATTTGTGGCTCTGAAAAATCTTCACTTTTCATCGTAAACCCAGTTGCGAAAGTTTCGGGTAAGACAATTAAATCTGGTTTAGAATCCAATCTGGATAAAATCGCTCGAATTTTTTGAAAGTTAGCCTCTTTATCTTCCCAAATAATATCTAGCTGAATGCCAGCAATATTTAAATAGCGATTCACTTTCGATACACAAACACAAATGAGAGAGTAAACAAAACGCCTATTATGCCAATAACGCCTAATGCTGATTTGTCCCAAGTAGTAAATAGAGTTCCGTTTCTGACTTTACGAGATTCAGCGGAATGAGGGTCTTCTTCGGGTTCAAAGCTTCCACCAGTAACAGATATTTCTACTGAAGAAGCTGCCGGATACGTTACACGTAATGCTCCTAGACCTTGCGGTATATTGTCTTTAATCTCTTCTTTTCCTATTGCACCTTTTACTTCGACCTTCATATCTTTGGGTTTAAAGAAAATAACTCTTGGAGATTTTTTATCTTCAAAACTAAATTCATCCTTGAAAGATATATCAGCTAAAGATTTGGCTGGAAGGGAATAGGATATTTGTAATTCAGAAGAGCCAGGTAAAATCGGACGATCCAAAATCTTTCCTTTTACCCCATCAGTTAAAGTTAAAGGTATTCCCATCTTAGAATCTCCTTGTTTTAATTGACCGAAAACTTCAGTGGCTTCCTTTGGAACATAAATTTCCAGAGGAGAATTTTTGTTGTAAAAAGATTGAGGTGGATTTGAATTATTCTCTATTAAAAATATTTTATAGACACGAACAGAATTTTCTTCTCTTAGAATTTGCATTAGACTTTTTACATCCATACCTTTAAAGTCAGAAGTAATTTCATAGACTGTGATTTCTTGCACTTTGTTTCTAAACATCGGGGTGGGTGGGACCATCTTATTGTAATTAGCCCCTTTGTAACTTACTTGAATTAATACAGGAGCTTCGTCTGGAAAATTTATTTTTTCTAGAAGAAAATCTCCTTGTTTATTTTGAAATTCACCAATAGGAGTCATTCCACCTTGAAGAGCGATTAACTTGATAGTATCCGCTCTCCCGATTCCACCATCGGTTCCATTTTTTAGTGAAATTTTTAGATTTAATTCTTCAGCTTGTAAATGGGAAAGCAAAGTAAAAAGGAATACGATAAATAATTTTATTCGGAACATAGAATCATAGTTTTAAAGATGGAATTTTTGTAAAAGAAAATAATCTTATGCAGAAGGATGCGGTAAATAGATGTGTGGCAATAAACTTGAAATCAGCTTAAAGCCTCGAAAAAAATATTTGCATTAGAAATTTCGTTTCAGTTTGCGAATATTTTTTTCCTTAAATTCATTTTTTTATAAAAAAGATTTGCTATTTTAAAATAACATGGTCTAATAAGTGAAACTGAAGACGGAATCTCCGGTGGAATCTGAAAGGTAAAAGTTCTTAAAGAGCGAACTTTCGGGCTTGTCATAAGACGAAATCCAAACAATGATATGGTCAACAGTTGAAATTAACTAGATAATTTAAAATGGAAGGAGTGTTATTTGATTAAGAATTTTCTCACAGTTTGTATCATTGCCCTTTCTCTAGCGAGTGTAAGTCTATCTGCCTGCGATGGAAAAGGCAAATTAGTAGAAGACAAAGAGTTCTTAGAGATTTCTACTAAATAGTTTCACTTGAATAACCTTAGAAGTGCAACGCTTCTAAGGTTATTCCAAGAAAATCCTCTCTCGTTTGTCATCACCGTTCAATTCAAAATAATATTTTCTAAATTCTTCATAGTCATAGCTAATTTGTTTTTTACTCTTTTTATTCATTGTTACAATGTACTCATCTAAATAATCTTCAAAACTCTGGAATTCGAACATTCCTGATTTTCTTAATTGAGAAAATAAAATAGAATCATAGCGGATAATTCTAAATTCCCCCGGAATATTTTTTAATCGGATTGAATTATATTCTCTTTTGGGAGTATCGGCTGTAGGAAAAAAATGAATATGCACATTTCTTTTTTGTAGGTAGCTAATAGGTGCTGGCTTTTCATGTCCTACTTTACTTCGTTTAGAAATCTTTTGATGTGCAATGAATTCATCCGTAAGTCCAGTGACAGATTCTATTGCTACTTTCGGATTTAGGTAATAAGCAAGCATTGCCTGTGAGCCGCCGTAGGCAATATGAATTTCCTCATCCTGAAAAATCTTGGTAAACGGAATCAGCGAGAGTTTCAATTGATAAACACTTTTTAATTTATATACATCGCTTTCATTTGTTATATTATCCACAATGGGAAGTTTCGTTCCTTTATAAGGATTGTTATAAAATACAGTGCAGATAATTACAAGTATACTCAAAATATTTCTGATTTGTTTAAATTTCATTCGAAATAAATATAGCTCAGTTGTGAGATAGAGTAAAGGTAAAGTGGGAATTAAAAGTCTGGCAAACATAAAGTCGCCGCCAATTTTAGTAAGATACAATATATGTAAGAAAGAAGGCAGAAAAAATAAAATGAAAATTCTCATATAGAAATTATCAATTCGGCTTTGTCCGGAAATGATTTTTCTTAGTGAAAAAGAAGGCTTGATTCTATAAAGTTTTCTGTGTTTCAATCGAACTTTTCTTCGCCTCGCCTTGTAACGGGAAGAAAAAATAGAAATAAAAAAATATCGAATCTTAGAGCTAATTTTAAGTAACCGCAAAAACCAAAAAGCAATTAGTATTATTGGAATATACAATACAAAATAAGAATTAAAAAAAAGAAAAGTATAGCGAAATCCTTGCTCTAAATAAGTAGCCATTCCTGACTTCGCATAAAAAGTATTTGGAAAAAACCATCCATAATAACTATATCTCCAAAACCAATAAGGTAAAAAAATAAAAATAAAAGGAAGTTGTAAAGCGATCTGATTTGTGAAATACGTTTTATAATCAGTCTGTCTATATTTGAATAGAACAACATACAAAAACGCAAATAAATAAAAAAGAGCTCCGTCTGGTCTAGTCATAATCGATAGAACTAAAAGAAAAAATCCGGTTAATAAATGTAAACCTCTATCGCTTAAAAGTAAAAATACATTTCCTGCTAAAATTAAAAATGTAAACAGAGAAGTTTCAAGTCCGCCGGTAGCAAATATTTGTCCATGTGTATGAAGTGCAAAGCCTGCAAATGCAATGGGAAAATAGAAAGATTTATAGTTTTTTCCTGCTTTAATTTCATAAATGGTGGTTCCTGTTTTATAAAGAACAACAAGAGTGAGAAAATAAAAAAGAATTCCTAGGGCAGAAGAAATATGAATTGGATCGAGTTTGAAATTCATACCAACAGCAATTAGAATCGTCCATAAAAAGTTTGTAAACCCCTCTACAAATTCTCCTGCATTATAGACTAGACCAAGTCCATCATTTAGATTTTTTGCATAGCGAAAAGAGATAAATGCATCGTCGCAAACCCAATGCAGGGTTAATGCTTTGTAAATCGCAAAAATTCCAATTCCAATGCTTAGGTAAAGAGAAACGATTCTCTGGTTCAAACTGACTGAATATTTTTTTGAATACAAGATTTCTTTCCTGATATTTATCTTTATTTTAAAATGATTCTGGTCAATCTTGATTTTGCATGAAGAAAAAGATAGCACTTGTATCACCTATTTTTTCACCAGATATATCCGGCGGTGCAGAGAAGCACGCATTGAACTTTGCAGAGCTTTTAGCCAGTGAATATGAATTAGAGATACTGACAACCAAGGCATTAGATTATATTACTTGGAAAAATGTAATTCGAAATGATGAGGAGTTTATTGAAAATAGCTTGGTGCGAAGATTTACTGTAAAACAGTCTAGAAATATAAAATCCTTTAACCGCTTTCATGCTAAACTCATTCAAAAGTTACCAAATATTAGTGATGAAGAAATGTCGGAGTGGTTGATGATGCAAGGACCCTATTGTCCTGAATTAATTAATTTTATAAAGGAAAATGAAAAGTCATACGACGTTTTTATTTTTATGACATACCTTTATTATACGACGATTTATGGAATAGATAAAATTAAGCATAAATCTATTTGCGTCACGACTTTGCATGATGAGCCACCGGCTTATTTTCCAGTCTTTAAAAAAACTTTAACAAATGAAATTACCTATTCTTTTAATACACCCGAAGAGAGAGATCTTTTTAAAAAAATTTACTCTTACGCCCCTGATAAATATTCCGTAATCGGACTTCATGTTGATTCACCGGTAAATCCATCTTTACCTCCGCCAAAATTTGAATATATCCTTTACATAGGAAGAATTGATGCCGGTAAAGGAGTGTTTACCCTCATTGAACAATTTACCGAATGGAAAAGGAAAACAAATTCTAGCGTTAAATTAATCTTAGTCGGTGGCGGCGAGCATGACGACAATCCAGAAGAAGATATAATTTTTACCGGTTATATTTCAGAAGAAGAAAAAGTAAATTACTTAAAATACGCTCTCTTCTTGGTAAACCCATCTCATTTAGAAAGTTTTTCTATTGTTGTAATGGAAGCATGGCTTTTAGAAATTCCCGTACTTGTAAACCAAGATTCTGAAATTCTTCGTGCTCATTGCAACCGGAGTAATGCAGGACTTTATTATTCTGATCAAGATAGCTTTTCGGCTACTATGAATTATCTGCTTTCACACCCTGAGACTAGAACAAAGATGGGAATTAACGGAAAACATTATGTCGAAATGAATTACACGCGAGACATTGTTCGTAAAAAATTATTTCATTTAGTAGAAAGTGTAGGACAAAGAAATGACTGATCTATCAATTCTAAAAGTAAAATTTAACAGCCCTCATAAAGAAGTGGAAGAATTTTATAACAATAGCTTGCAGCTAAAATACTTTGGCTGTGAAATAAAATTTAAAGAAGAAAATCTTTTACTTGTTCAAATTCCGAAAGTAACTTCGATTCATCATGGTGGAGTAGGGGCTGATGCGGTTAACGGGGGAGTAATCTCTTTTCTATTTGACTTAGCTTTGGGGATGACAGCATATTTAGTAAAAGATAATCAGTATTTCTTTTCAGCAACGTCCAGAATTAATATTCATTTAAAGAAACCGCTTTTTACAAATTCTATTTCTATGTTTTCTAAGGTAAACCAGGTAAAGAAAAATCTTATCTATTCCGAAGCCTGGGTTATAAATGAATCTGATGCTGTTTGTTCAACGGCTAATGGAGTTTTGTTTACTAAGTAATGAATAAAATGTATACTGATAAAATTAATCTAGTCTATAGAAAAGAAATGGTTTCCGAACTAAAAGTTGGCTCTTCTAAAAGTCCCAATAAACCTAGGTATCTATTGGATTTTCTCATACAGAATCATCTAGAATCTCATTTTACTCCGTTTGAAAACTGGGTGCCTTTTAATAAAGAAGACTTTTATTTAGCATATACTAAAAATTATATAGATTCTTTTTTTGCAGGCAAAGAGCCATTAGCTTCTTCGAACGGACTTAACTGGAATCCTCAATTTGCAGATTCTGTAAGATATACAAATGCTTCACTCTTTCATGCAATAGAGCAAAGTATTTTAAATCCTAATAAGATTCAATTTTCTCCTACTTCTGGTTTTCGCCATGCAAGACCAGCTAATGGCTCTGCGTTCTGTTCGTTTTCTGGAGAAGTAATCGCCTCTGTAAAAATTTGGAATCAATACAAACTAAAAGGAGCCTATATAGATCTCGATGGACATTTTGGAAAGGTTTAGATATTTTGTGTGGACAGGATATTCGGTATTTGCCGGTGGTGAAGAGGAAGACTTCCCAGTGAAACTGGGAAGCGTTAAGCGCAATATTATTTAATGCAGCGGACGTAAGAACTAGCGTAGCGGCTAAGACTGTATACTTCGCCGTTGAAGGCGTAAAGAAGATAAGGATCGCTTAGTAGGTTGGTGGTCTGGGTTGTTGACCAATATAAGTAGCCTTCTTTTCTCCAAGAATCAGTTACCTTACTTGCTTGTGCTGCTTTTAATTCGTCGAGTGTTGGCAAACGCATTTTTTGGCTAGCGCATTTTGCTTTTGCATCTTCCCAAGTCATATAACCTAAATTAGCACTCCAATTTTCAGAACCAACGACTGGTGCGTCTTTTCTTTTTATGGATGCTACTTCATCTTTTTTGTAGACTGTTGTCTTTCCGTCCGAACTGGTCACTATAACCGTTTCTTCTACCTTAACATCATTGAGTTCAGTTCCATTTTTTAGAGCTACTGTATTGTTAAAGTCATTCGATTGAGCAGTCAATTCGATTGAAGCGATAACGAAACAGACTACAACCATTGTTTTAATTGTTATTAATTTAGTATTCATATCTTTATTCTGCGAAACGGCAAAGTTTTGTAAATGTTTTTTCTATTTTATTGAAAATACAAAGAGAAAATTAGCATTGTAGTTTCCTCTAAGAGGCTTTACAAACTAAACTAAAAAATATAAGGGATGAATCTCTTTTTATTTTGAAAATGTTGCGCATAATGCGAATTTTGCATTAAGAATCCTTCTTCTTGTCTGATTCTGAAATACAAAATCCAAAAATTACAAATACTAAAAAATACAAAAGATAAAATCGCTCCATGTAAAAGAGAAATGGCTGCGATTTCTAAAATTACAATGAGATAATTGGGATGCCTGATATATTGGTAGAGACCGGTTTTGGCGATGCTATCCGCCGAACTAGTATCGACTACTACCTTTACATTCCAGTTTTCCTTGAGCGTAGCCAATACACTAATTCGCATCACAAGACAAGACAAGTATACAACTAGGCAGCTCAATCCTAAGAGCAAGTTAAAGTCTCTATGAAATAAAAAAATTTCCATAGGGACAAGGACAAGAAAGGAACTATGGAGTAGGACAAATAAAAAGAAAAAAGGCTCCTTCGCAATTTGCAGATTAGGCTGTGATTTTCTTTTGGCTAGATTTTTTTTTGCAAGTCTTAGTTCAAAGAGCCGAAAGATAATGGTTAGTATCCAGACAGTAAGAAAAAGAAAATGGCTTGGTTTTAAGTTATCCATCAATTTACCCTGACTACACAGTCGCCTTTTGTTGCAGTGACTATATATTGAATTGTATAATATTTGGAATTTATAGAGATAACAGGGTTTAATACTAAATTGCTTCCATTTACTGTATATTCTGTTGGGACGCATGCTTGTGAAAATAATAAAACATGAACAATACTAGCACAGCGGATATTAATTGTATTCCCCGCAATATCGTTTGATGTTGGGTTTGTGTATAATAAATCAGATCGAAATGCTTTTGTAGTTACACTGTCGTAAGTTATTGTCTGACTAGTTCCAGAGCTAATCGCTGTTTCTGCACCGTAGAGATTTTTATAAGCACCGTAACAATCAATGAAGAAGTCTTGACCTTCACAGTTAGTTCCTGATTTTTTATCCAGGCTATTACATACGCCTCCGTTGTTTGCAACCGATAGGACTCCACTCATTGCACCGTCTGGAACTTTTACTCTAAGTTCTTGGTCGGTTGCAAAATCTACTGTGGCTTGTGTTCCATTGAATAATACAGTGTTTCCTGTTGTAGAAGGAATAAAATTTTTCCCTTTGATTGTGACAGCAGTGGCAAGATAGGTGGTGCCTGTGACTCCGACGGAAGTGGGCGTTGTAAAAGTAGGATTTCCTCGCTTTGGATCTATGCTGTAAATTGTAGGGCTAAAAGCAGTCTTCCCACCAATGAGTAATGCAGCATATGGATTTGTTTTGGTGGTATCTTTTTTGCAACTATAAAACAAGCAGCATAGGATGAGAAATGAAATTCTTACTAACATTCCGTTTATTCTAATTAGAAATACTAAATTGCAAGACTTTTTCCAAATGCCCGCTAAACTTTTTCCGACTTGACTTAATCTCTAGTAGCTTATGCATTAAGGATAGAGGGTATCTATGAAACAACTAATAGTTTTAATTTTTCTACTTACATATTCTAGTCTTTTTGCACAGTCGCCAATACCAGTCACCCCGGTTAGTCCTGCTAAATCAGAGGCGAAGACACCAACCAAAACTCCTGAGTCTAAGACGGTTGATACAAAAACTGCAGAGACAAAGCCTGCACCTAAAATGGAAAAACCAACACCTGTTAAAAAAGAACTTCCACCGTTACAAAAAGAGGGAGGCTTCTTGGTGTTAAACGGTTTGAAGTGGCAAGCGGATAACGTTACCAAAAAAGCTTACATCATTGCAAAAGCAGATTGTGAAAAAGATGGACTTCGACTTCCTACAAGAGAAGAGTTGATCGATGCGTATTATTCCAAGTATCCCGAGTTTAGAACTCCAGGCGGATACTACGTATCAGGCAATAGAGTAGCCAGTGATAGGTCGCATATTTGGTTTGTTAGTTTAGATAATGGGCATCACAACCACGCGACTTTGACTAGAGAGTTTAACGTTCGCTGTGTAAAGACAGAGCCAAAACAGGCTTCTACCAAAACAGATACACCACCGTCAACAGTAGAGCCAAAAAAATAATTTCTTAAGAATTAAGAAGGACTCCAATGAAAAAATTTCTATCTATATTTCTATTCATTCTCGTGGGCAAATTCTCGTTATTCGCTCAGGAAAAAATTACAATTTCGAGTTTTTCACCGGAAGGAACTGTTAAAAATATCAAGCAGGTAAAGGTGAACTTCTCTGCGCAGATGGTTCCTTTTGGAAATCCAAGAGTGAAGACAGACCAATTTGAAATCAATTGTCCTGTAGAAGGAAAAGCAAGATGGATAGATGAAAAAACTTTTGTATATGAGTTTCCAAATAACCTGGAAGCGGGTATTGTCTGTAAGTTCCAACTTAAGGCAGATGTGAAAACTCTCGCAGGAAAAGAAATTACTGGAAAAAAAGTATTTAGTTTTTCTACCGGTGGTCCTGCTGTATTATTTACGAATCCCTATGAAGGTGGAACTATAGATGAAGACCAGATTTTTATTTTAAAACTCGACACGGAGATAAAAGAGAGTAGCCTCGAAAACAAATTAGCATTTGAAATCGAAGGAATCAAAGATAGAGTTGCGGCTATTATCGTTAAGCCGTCCGATGCACAGGAAATTTTAAAAGCAGAGTTTGGGGAAAAATACAAAACAGAAAAATTGCTCTTAGTAAAATCCAAGCTTCGTTTTCCAAATAAAGCAAAAGTAAGTCTAATCTGGGCAAAAGGAATTGAATCTAAATCGGGAGTGAAGACAGAAGAAGATAAAGTCCTTGCTTATTCAGCGCGCCCGCCGTTCACTGCAGATTTTTCCTGTGATAGGGAAAATAAAAATGCAGGTTGCATTCCGATTTCTAATTTCTATGTAAACTTTACAAGTCCCATCCAAAAATCAGATTCTAAAAAAATATCTTTAGAATCAGCAGGAAAAAAATGGGCAGCAAAAATCAGTGGTAGCACTCCCGAGGATGCAGAAGAAGGGACAACCTACGGTATTTATTTTGAAGGACCTTTTCCGGAGGAGACAAAATTTAAACTGACAATTCCTGATTCGATAAAAGATGAAGCAGGAAGAAAACTTGCGAATACGAATAAGTTTCCGCTTGAAGTTAAATCTGATAAGTATCCACCACTTGCAAAGTTTTCGGGAAGTTTTGGAATTATTGAACTCGAAGCAGAACCGTTGTTACCCGTCACACTCCGTAATTTAGAAAAAGACGTAAAGGCAAAAGTTGTCAAGATGACTGGAGAGGGTGGAGGATTTTTTAGTAATCTATTCGGGAAGAAAATCAAGATTACCCCCGAGAATATTTTAACTTGGCTTCGAAAAGTTCACCGGGCAGAGAGAGAAAAATCTATATTTGCCGGAGAGGCAAATGCAAATTCTTTTAACATTCCAAAGCCAAATGGAGATAAGGCGTTTGAAGTAGTAGGCATTCCCCTTAAAGAGCCAGGATTTTTTATCGTAGAGATTGAAAGTGAAAAGCTAGGAAATTCTCTACTCGAAAAAAAAGGGAAGATGTATGTTCCAACGTCTGCACTTGTAACGAATATGGCAGTGCATTTTAAATGGGGACAGGAAAACTCTGTAGTCTGGGTAACGTCACTCGATAAAGGCGAGCCAGTGAATGGGGCAAAGGTTTCGATTCGGGATTGTAAGAATGCGCTTATTGCAGAAGGGCAAACGGATGTGAGCGGTATATGGAAATTAGGCGGAATCGCGCAGAGTAAAGTTCCTAATTGTTCGTATAATTCTTATGACAACGGGCTTCTTGTTATTGCAGAGAAAGAAAAAGATTTATCTTTTGTACATTCGAGTTGGGATAATGGAATTGAAAACTGGAGATTTAATCTTTCGGGCGGTTTCTCTGATGGAAATACGATAGCGCATACTGTGCTTGACCGCACACTTCTCCGCGCAGGTGAGACAGTTCATCTAAAGCATATTCTGCGTAGCCACAGCATGAAGGGCTTATCACTTCCTGCCGCTCCTATGCTTCCGAGTAAAATGAAAATTTCTCATCAAGGCTCTGATCAAGAGTATAACATCAATCTAAAATGGACAGGTGGATTTTCAGAAGCGGAGTGGAAAATTCCTAAACAGGCAAAACTGGGGACATATACCATTACCCTCTACAAAGGGGATAAGGCATATTATACGGGAGAATTTAAAGTAGAAGAATTCCGTGTCCCGCTTATGAAAGCTATTATTAAGGGACCGACAGAAAAGTTAGTAAAACCAAAATCGTTTACCGTGGATTTAATAGTGAATTACCTCTCAGGTGGACCGGCAGGCGGCATTCCAGTAAAAGTCAAATCCTGGTTTAGAGATACAAGCATTGGAGAATTTGAAGGCTTTGAAGACTATGTATTTGCAAATGGAAGACTCAAAGAGGGAACGCATAAACTAGCGTCTACTCGTAATTATTCAGACGAAGACTCTGATGACCCAGAATCAAATGCAAATTCTGGAAATCCAAGTATTAAATCACAGGATTTATCTCTTGACCAATTAGGATCAGCTAAGGCAGAAATTAAAGACATACCGCAAAAAGACAATCCGCAGGAAGTAGTTACCGAATTAGAATATAGAGATCCGGTCGGAGAAACGCAAACTGTTTCTACTACAATTCCAATTTATCCAGGAAGATACTTGGTTGGGCTCAAGTCGGAAGGTTGGGCAGCATCTAAAGACGGGGTAAAAATATTTGCCGCCGTTGTGGATAATACCGGTAAGCCAAAAGCAGGAGTGGATGTAGCCATTGACTTACTTGGACGTCGAACTATTACGCATAGGAAAAGACTTGTAGGTGGATTTTATTCATACGATTCAGTAGAAGAAATAAAAAAACATACTACATTTTGCAAAGGTAAGACTGACGCAAAAGGCTTATTAGTCTGTAAAAAAGAATCGCCTGTTACGGGAGAAGTAATTTTCCAAGCGTCTATCGAAGACAGTGCGGGTAATGATGTTTTTGCGAATAAAGAAGTCTATGTGACAGGAAAGGACTCCTGGTTTAGTGTCTCCGATCACGATAGAATGGATATTTTACCAGAAAAGAAAATCTACGAATCCGGTGAGACTGCAAAATTTCAAATTCGTATGCCGTTTAAAAATGCGACTGCACTTGTAAGTGTTGATAGAGAAGGTGTGATTGATTATTATATCAAACAAATCAGTTCCGCAAATCCTATAATAGAAGTTCCGATTAAGCCAAATTATGCACCGAATGTATTTATATCTGTGCTTGCTGTTCGTGGGAGGGTAGGAGATATTAAACCCACTGCACTTGTAGATTTAGGCAGACCTTCCTATCGTTTCGGAATTGCATCAATTAAAGTTGGGTGGAAAGCTCATGAATTAAAAGTAAGCGTCAAGACAGATAGACCAGTATTCAAGGTGCGAGAAAAAGCGACTGTCAGTATAAGCGTGAAGACTGCGGATGGAAGTATTCTTCCGACTAATAGTGATGTTGCGCTAGTAGCAGTAGATGAGGGACTCCTAGAGTTAATGCCAAATAACACGTGGGAGCTTTTACGTGCGATGATGAATGAGCGTGGACTTGAGGTTAATACCTCTACTGCGCAGATGCAAGTAGTAGGACGAAGGCATTTTGGACTAAAGGCACTCCCACCCGGTGGCGGTGGCGGAAAGGATTCAAGCAGGGAATTGTTCGATACACTTCTACTCTGGAAGGGGAGCGTCAAATTAAACGTATCCGGTCAAGCGGAAGTGCAAGTTCCACTCAATGATTCATTAACCCGTTTTAAGATTATAGCAATCGCAACCGGTGGAGAAAAATACTTTGGAACAGGTAGCACGTCTATTCGAACAACACAGGACTTGATGCTACTTCCCGGCTTACCGCAATTAGCCCGTGAAGGAGATCAGTTTAATCCATCGTTTACTGTGCGTAATGCGACAGATAAAGCAATGAAAGTAGAAGTCGGTGGAACTGTTACGGGCTTACCTGACAAGATCGAAAAGCAATCTATCTCGCTAGGAGCAGGAGAAGCAAAAGAAGTTTCCTGGTCGATTAAAATTCCATTTGGAGTAGAGAAACTTGTCTATGAATTTTCCGCAAAATCAGAGGCGGGGGTAATGGATAAAGTCAAATTTACTCAGAAGATTGTGCAAGCAATTCCAGTTCGTGTTCAACAGGGCACACTTCTGCAAGTAGAGAATGAATACGCGATGACAGTAGAAAAGCCAACTGAAGCACTAGAAGGTCGTGGTGGGGTAAATGTAGTGTATGCGAAAAGCCTACTAGAAGGCTTAACTGGTGTACAGGATTATATGAAAAAATATCCTTACACCTGTCTAGAACAACAGACTTCTAAACTCATCGTATCAAAAGACAAACAAGGTTGGCAGACTTTAATGAACGCGCTACCATCTTATTTAGATAGTGATGGTCTAGCGAAATTTTTCCCAAGTAGTTATTACGGCAATCCAACATTAACCGCATATCTACTTGCGATTTCAAATGAAGCAGGTTTAGAAATTCCTAGTGAGAGTAAAAACTTTATGTTAAATGGTTTAACAGGTTTTGTGGAAGGAACAATTTACCGCGATAGCTCATTACCTACAGCGGATTTGACAATTCGAAAACTAAATGCAATCGAAGCACTTGCGCGTCATGGAAAAGCAAAGCCCGAGCATCTAACGACTCTTTCGATTCAGCCAAACTTACTTCCTACATCGGCTGTGCTTGATTGGTGGAGTATACTCTATAAACTCCAAAGCATTCCAAAGCGTAATGAGCATATTACGCAAGTAGAGCAGATACTTAGAAGTAGACTCAACTTGCAGGGGACTACTATGAAATTCACTACAGAGGATAACGATTCTCTTTGGTGGCTAATGGTATCGCCAGATCAAAACGCACTCCGACTTTTACTGAACTTAGTAAATTTAAAAAAATGGAAGGAGGATATTCCGCGTATTGTAAGGGGAGCGATTTCGAGACAAAGAAAAGGTTCCTGGGATATTACAACCGCGAATGCGTGGGGAATGATTGCATTTGAAAAATTCTCTAAAGAATATGAGAAAGAGGCAGTTACAGGAGAAAGCTTCGGAATTTTAAATGAAGAGACCAAGTCTACTGATTGGAGTAAAAATCCAAAAGGGGCAACGCTAAGTTTTCTTTGGAGTGAATCTGCAAAAGAATTAAAACTCAGCCACAAAGGAACAGGTAAACCCTGGGCAACGATTCAAAGCACTGCTGCTGTCGCACTCAAGTCTGCGGTTTCTAACGGTTATACAATAGAAAAGACAATCACTCCGTTAGAAAAGAGAGGCATACTAGGAATAGGCGCTAGTGTTAAACGAGGCGATTTAGTGCGTGTAACTTTAAAGATAAAAGCAGACGCAGATATGACATGGGTTGTCGTGAATGACCCAATTCCTACAGGTGCATCTATCCTGGGTGGCGGGGGCTTACGAGATTCTGCCAGTGCCACTATGGGCGAAAAGAAATCCGGTTGGACTTCTTATCCTACTTTTGAAGAGCGTTCTTTCGAATCCTATCGAGCGTATTACGAGTATTTACCGCAAGGGGAAATCACAATTGAATATACGATTCGCTTAAACCAAGACGGTAAATTCAGCTTACCCGCTACACGTGTAGAAGCGGTGTATTCCCCTGATATGTATGGTGAGTTTCCGAACGCGGTAGTGGAGATTGAGAAATAGAAGACTACCACCGATGGACACCGATGAACACGGATAAAAGATACGATTATGAATTAGGATTTTACCCCTGTCACCCCATTATGTTTCGACCCTTAGGGAGAAACATTGAGTTTCCTTTTTTATCGGGGGTCTATCTAAGGTAGGATTACGAGAGAAGTTGAATGCAAATTAGCCGGTAGCCGCTAGAAGGATAAAATAAATTTTTTTTAAATTAGGATTGATAAATGGTATTCTAAGTTAGTAATAGATAAGGTTTCAACAACGGATTGAATTCATATTAGTTATGCATCTTAAACACTGTATAATAAAGACATTTTTTATAATCTTACTCTCAATAAATCTTTCTTTACTTCCAAAAGAGGTAAAGAAGTATTTGCCTTTCGATACATTTCATAAAGGAGTGCGTGAAAGCTTTCAAATACAAAAAGAAATATTTTTTGGAGTTAATGCAAAAAGGAATTCTATGCGTCTACTCTTAAATTTTGAGAGAGAAAAACTATTGGAACTTTATATAAAGGAATATACTGAGACTGATAATGGATATACTCTCTTAAATACATATTTCTTTAAGCCAAGTTTTTCTAAAAAGAAAAAGCTAAAAGACTGGAAATGTCTTTATAAAAACCCAGACAATGAATACGGCTTTGTTTATAAAAAGCTATCGTTAAGCGGAATGCCAAGAGAAATTCGCTACTTAGATAAAGATAAAAAAATATCCAATAATAAATATGGAGTTGCAAAAGAAATTTATAAACTCGATAGAAATGGAAATGAAATTTTGCGAGAATACCAAAACGAAAAGGGAGAATTAGTCGAGCAGGAAGGAATTGCTCGAATTACTTCGGAGTATGATAAGAATGGAAATAGAATTTCAGAAAAATTCTTTGAGAAAGATGGAAAATTAAAACAAGATGTAAGCGGCGTTAGCCGGCGTGTATGGAGATATGATTCAAATGGCTATTTGGAATTATCTGCTGAATACAATGATAAAAATGAACCTATATCAAAAGTAATTGTGACTAAAAGAAAATACGATAGTGCAAATAGAGTCATAGAAGAATCTTATTTTCTAGAAGATAAACCAACTTTGAATGCAGATAGAATTCATAAAATAAAATGGCTTTATGACGAAAAGGGAAATGCAATCGAAGAAGCTTATTTCAACCAAGAAAATAAAGATTCTCCTCTTCGCAATGTTATCAAGTATAAATGGTTTTATGATGATAAAAATAATAGAATCAAAGAAGAAGCATTTAAGCTAAACCAAGAAAAAGAAATTTATAATTATGAGTCTAGCAAGGAGGA
>JANYCR010000320.1 GCA_025360185.1 Leptospiraceae bacterium
ATTTCCTTTGTAACAAGGGAGGCAATTTTTTCAGACACTCTCTTGATTTCTTCATTAGTTCTATCTTCTTTCTCTTTGCCCATAAGTTTCTTGACTTCTAAATCTTCTAGAGCGGATTGAGTTAATGAATCTATTACTTTATTCCATGAAATATTAATCCATTCATCTTTATATTTGTTATAATTAATTTCAAAAATATTTTCTTTAAAAACTATCTTTATATTTTTTTCTTCGTTTCCCTTGTTAAACGCTGATCGCATAAACTCAGGGTTAGTTACTCTTATCCCCCGACTAAATAAAAATTCATTGTCTAGTTTGTTATTAGCCGCAGCCGAGGCGATTGCAATTGCTTCGAGTATATTTGATTTACCGCATCCATTTTCCCCGATGAAGATGGAAACATCGCCTAGTTCGAGTTCTAGATCAAAGACAGATTTATAATTAGAAATTTTTATTGGAATGGGCATACGTTCACCAGTTTCATAAATCGGGAATTTGTTTCAAGAAAGATATATTGGATAAGGCAAATTCTTTGAGTAATTTTCATCTACTTTATTTATAATTGTCCAAGTTCTCTAATTTATATTAGAAAATTCTAATATTTGGAATCTAAATCATGCCAATCTTAAAATATGTATCCAAAACATCCTTTAAATACATTTTTCATTTTCATTAAAATTTTGCTGTCAATATTTTTATAAACTAATACTGTTAGTCCCTAAAACTAGGAGAAAATTATTTATGAGTAAACGTAAAAGCAAATCAGGTCTTGGAGAATTGATTTTATTAGGCGCAGGAATATATGGCTTAATTAAAATATTAGGAGAAAATGAACCGGCAGTTGGACAAGCTATTGCTCCTCAT
Source organism: Leptospiraceae bacterium (assembly GCA_025360185.1). Taxonomy (GTDB): domain Bacteria; phylum Spirochaetota; class Leptospiria; order Leptospirales; family Leptospiraceae; genus UBA2033. The sequence goes on from JANYCR010000320.1 coordinate 865, forward strand.
TATGATCCGGCAAATTGATGGATTGTTTGAATTTTGTTTATAACGTTTTGCGCGATGCAGGTTATCGAGATATAAATGGAGTAGAAATTCCTAGAACTAGGACAAATAATATGCACAAGCAAACTGCTTTCTTTGATGTAATTACGACTACTTTACCGGAAAGACAAGGTAAGATACTCGATATATGGGAAATTTCAAAAAGAATAGAAATCGGGGATATAGTAGTATTTGGTCAGTATGTCATTAAGAAGGATAATACAAATATACCACCGTTGTATCCTGATGATTATGCGGCTAACGCTGGTCATGCCGTTCTAATAACGAGTGGCAGTTATAAGAGTGGATATATTACAAGAGAAATGCCGGATGGGGGTGGTCCTATTATATCAACTCTTACCGATAATTTAGATCATTTTAACCGAAGAATAATACAAGCTAATGATGTTGTTCATTGTACTGTGTTGCGACCAAATCAGCGATTGATAAAAGGATACTATCTTAATGAGATGAAAACTATCCCGCAATCTTTGCATGGACAAATAGTTTAGGCATTTCTATGAGGAAAATGCTAAGTAGTTACAAAAAAATAATTAAAGAGAGGATAATATTGATTCTATTATTCTCTCTAATACTTTCCTGTAAAACGGAAATGACCGAGGAACAGGAAGTAGAGCAATTTGTGACCGAATATATTAATTTCGCAATAGATCATGCTGATTCACGCTCAGAAGAAATAAGAGAAAAGTTTTATGCAAAATCAGTTGGTATAAATCCAAAAGGATTTAATCATGTCCTCGTAGTCGATGGATTTAAAATAACAAAAATGAAATTTGAAAGATGTGATATACAAATGCCACCTCTCAGAGGCGGGAAATATACTCTTGATTGTTACACTGTGTATGTTAGTTACAATAAAAAGTATTATATAGATTTTGATAATAACAGAGTCGAAGTTGCGAGCTATAAAGGTAAACTCACAGAGTTAGAGGATACTAAAAAAGAATGCAATGATTTGCATGTTGTTGTAAAAGAAGAAGGAAAATGGAAAATCGCTTTCAATAGTAATATCGGGAGTATTGTATCCGAAAAAGGAAAGGCAAAGGTTTTAGCTGAAAGGAAAAGAATCGACGAAATGTGGGAAAAAAAGATACATGTAGGAAATTGTCCTTACCTACTTTGCAAGGACAAATAGTTTAATACATGAGGATACTATTTAATAGTTACTGAAAGATAATAACATCGGTGTTCAAACTCAATGTTGCTTCCTAAGCGTCGCAACATAATGTGTACATCAGTGGTAATCTTTTTTCATCACACTATATTCGTCATACCACCATCGACCACAATCGTTTGCGCGTTGATATAATTAGAAGCATCACTGGCAAGAAAAATCGCTGTTCCTAAAAGCTCTTCCGGTTTGCCCATTCGTCCCATTGGAATACGGGATTTGATTCCTTCCATGAGCGCTTCTTTGGATTTCATATTCCCAACCATATCGGTATCAATGAATCCGGGGCAAATGGCGTTTAGCCGAAATCCACTTCGAATCCATTCAGCAGCACAGGCAAGAGTAAGTTGAATGACTGCTCCCTTGGTTCCAGAATAAACAGTCGCCAGGGTAAATCCGCGTAAGCCCAAGACAGAGGCGATGTTGATAATATTTCCGCCGATTTGTTTATGAGCTTTGTAGTAAGCCTGGCTAGCACGAAAGACTGCTTTGAAGTTAATATCGATTAGATCGTTCATTTCTTTTTCATTTAAGTGTGAGCCGGGTTTATTGAGAGAAATTCCGGCGTTGTTGATTAGGACATCTAGTTTACCATGTTTCTTTTTTATTTCATCAATGATATCTTTGATTTTGTCTTCTTCGAGTAAGTTGTTTACTCTGCCTTCAATCTTTGCCTCTTTCATCCAGGCGATGGTTTCTGGCTTTGTGCCTGTGCCGTAAACGATTGCCCCTGCGTCGCGAAATCCTTCTGCAAGGGATTTTCCAATCCCTCGACTTGCTCCTGTGATTAATATTGTTTTGCCTGTAACATCAAATAGATTTTTCATATTTATTTCCTTGTAGCGTTTTCTTTGATTAGCCCGGCTGCGATTTCATTTTTTTGAATTTCACGTGTGCCTTCATAAATCTGTAGAATCTTTGCATCACGGAAGTATTTTTCTACCGGATACTCTTTTGTATACCCATAACCGCCGTAAATTTGAACCGCCTCGGTTGCGACAAACATTGCAGTATCCGCAGCGTAGCATTTAGACATAGCAGAGAATTTTGCCATATCCTTATGATCCATTTCACAGAGTAGGGCAGCTTTATAAGTCATGAGCCTGCTTGCTTCAATTCGCATCGCCATGTCAGCAAGCAAATGCTGAATAGCCTGAAAAGATCCAATCTTTACTCCAAACTGTTCTCTTTCGCGAGAATATTGAATCGCACAATCAAATGCTCCCTGCGCTAGACCGACAGCAGAAATGGCAACAGCAGGACGTGAGAGGTTAAGAGTTCTTAGCCCCGTTAGAAATCCAGTGTTCTCCTTTAGACCAATTAAATTTTCTTCTGGAATTTCGCAGTCCTCAAAAATCAATTGTCTAGTTTCAGAGCAACGGATGCCTAGCTTGTCCTCTTTCTTACCGAAAGAAAATCCAGGAGTTCCTTTTTCGACGATGAAGCAAGATATACCTCTAGTTCCACGTTCACGGTTTGTAATAGCGAATACTGTGTATATGTCGGCTTGACCGGCACCACTGATCCACTGCTTAGTTCCGTTTAATACGTATTTTGCGCCTTTCTTGACTGCGGTGGTTGACATATTCGGAACATCAGACCCTGCACCCGGCTCAGTTAATCCGAATGCTGCGATTTTATCTCCCGTCACAAGTGGAGCAAGCCATTTGTCTTTTTGTTCTTTGGTTCCACCAATTTGAATAGGTAGAGCGCCAAGTTTAGTTGTTGCAAACGCGACGTTAATCCCTAAACATCCATAAGATACTTCTTCTACTAAAATCATTTGAGCAAGGACTCCGAGTCCAAGTCCACCTGCTTCTTCTTCAAACATCGCGGGGTAAAGTCCTGCTTCTTTGAATTTGTCTAAAACTTTTCTCGGGTATTCGTTGTGCTCATCGTAGTGCGCTCTAACTGGTATAACTTCTTTTTTTACTACATCTCTTACGAGGTCTCGTAGTTGCATTTGCTCTTCTGTAAAATTAATTAAAATTCCTGTGGTTTCAGTCATGATTTTCCTCTTATGTAATTTGTTTGCTTTCTTCTATTTTGAGTCAAGTATATATTGGCTGAAATTGTTTTTTTCTTTATAGCTTATATACTAAGTAGTATGGATAAATTTAAGATTTTACAAGGATAGATTGATTTGGTTTCAATTGACTAAATTGCTATTCTCCGAGTAGAAAGATTTTTAGAATGAATGTGTATATCTACTAGCGCATAATAAGCGTTAATTTCTTTAATTAGCTAAAGTATTTAGCTCAACAAAAGCCAATCCACATATTATGATTATTTCTGTGAGAAAATATGTGGCACCTAAAATTGTAAGAACTTGGTAGTTATAGATTAAAATTCCCATTGTTAAACAACAATAAAGCAAATTTGCAACGCCAATGATTCTAAGAAAAATTTGCATTCGGCTTTTCAGAAGAAAAAAACAACTCATCGAATAAAGACTGAGTAGAACTGCAATAATCGAAAGATAATTCAAAACAACTTGCGGCATTCGAAAGTATTCGTTGTAGATTTTCAAAATTACAAATAAAGAAACCGCAGTAACTAAAGCACCTAACCCATCGACCAGAAAAAGTATTCTTAGGTTTAGTTTAAATAGTTTTTTCATATATTATTTATTTTCTCCAATTTCTTTTAGTGTGTTATACATTATGCATATTTTTTTATATCCAAAGTCACACCCATTTGCATCCTTCTCGGCTAATACTGATTATTTATTCTGGCGAGGTTTATCATATTGGGCGATATATCAATTCCGTGGATTTGAAAATTAGAATTTTTTGTTAGAATATATTTTGAAATATTACCGGGACCGCAACCAATTTCTAAAACTTTCGGTTTTGTCATGGATAAAAGATTACAAAATAAATCATAGGTTTCATTATATAAACTTAAGTTCATAAATTTCTCTTGGTATTGCAACGCAACCGTATCCCATGTTTCAAACGTTTCTTGGTAGCTATCGATATTTTTCTCTTCCTTAAATTTTTATTTCACTTTACTAACTATTTTTCCACTTGCTTGTTTTTAGTTTCCTACGTTGTAAAAAAAAATAGATTGGAAAAGACAAGCCACCGAGTCAAATTGCTATTAGCCATGTCCTTTATGAAACTCACTTCTCCACAGTAAATCTATAGAGTCAATCCAAAAAACTTAAAAAGTTTACAGGCAAAGGAAATACAGAAGAATAATAACAAATATCCCAGGCAAAAAAGAAAGTGGCTACTTTCAGATAATACCGATGCAGCAAAGATACCTTATCTATACATGTCTAAAGTAAGTAGTGCGGAAAGGATAACGTTTGGTAAACGAAAGAATATCAAACGGAGACGGACTTATGCCTAGCTTTTAAGTGTCTATTCTACTTGACAATTTGTATCCCAAATTCGTTTAACGCGATGAATTCCTTTTGCGGTAAAGATTCCAAATGAAGTTACGCTGAAAACTTTTAAAACAACCGACCGAAATAAAAAAACAAAAACTTTTAAAAATAAAGAAGCATTATTTAAAGCACTCAAAAATGGGAAATGATACAATTATTTTTGAGAGAACTGGTTCTCATTCTGATTTATTTTCGTGAAAGAAAAAATGAAACTAATTCTAATCCTATCATTATTCCTTAGCCTCACCTGCAAGAAAAAAGAGGAGCCTACTTCACTCAAACGAGTAATGCAACAATTAAAACAAGCACAAAAGAATACACTTTATTATCCAGCCATATGGAAGCCTTGCCTTGATCATCCCTATTATCAAATTACAGAAGATTTAGATGCCTGCACAGATATAAATCGAAATGATTTGTTTTGGGAAAAAGATTATTATTCGCAAGGATTTGGACTCATCGATGAGACAAACGTAAATGTAAGAAAGGGTCCCGGTAATGAATATGAAAAAATAGGCACAGTAGAAATAACATACAGAGTAAGTTTGCACGCCTATGAAATGGATTCTAAAAAAGTGAAGTGGTATTTAATTTCTTCTGTTCAAAAGGAAATAAAGTCTTTATTCGGATGGGTTAACGGTGAGTATGTGTCAATTCCTTCTGATTTTGTAGAGCCTGTGAAAATAATTCCTGCGAAGATAGAATTCAGAGGTATTGGTGGAATCTACGAATGCACATTCAATGCCGATGGAACTTGTTTTGATACTTACGACACAAAGCCGGAATATGGGGATGGGGGAAGGATTTCACGAGAGGGAAAAATCTTTCGCCATAAGGATTTGATCTGGTGTCGACAAAAAAAGCTCGAATCGCGTGAAGATGCTTTCTTTTATTTTCGAGATGGAAAGTATCATCATGAATTTATTTACCAAGGATTGGATTAATACACAATTACAGCCAATCGGTGTTCATCGGTGGTAATCTTTTCTTCTTCCCTCTGTGTCTTTGTGTCTCAGTGGCAAATTTTTTCTTTTCTTTTTTTTCCGTAATTCATACAGATGTAAATAACGAGAGGAGAAAGTTATGCTAGAAGTAAAACAAATCGGAGTGATTGGAGCTGGGTCTTATGGAAATGCGCTTGCACTGCATGTGGCGAGAAAAGGGTATCCTACAAAAATCTGGGCGTATGAAAAAGAAGTAGTAGAAGATATAAATAAGAATCATGAAAATTCTATTTTTCTAAAAGGATATAAACTGCCGGATAATTTAACAGCTACTAATAATATCGAAGAATGTATGGGATTCGGGGATGCGATTCTTTCCGTAATGCCTACGCCGCATGTTGCACGCATGATGGGACAAATTACTCCTTTTATCAAAGACGGACAAACGATTGTTAGCTGCTCTAAAGGAATCGAAAATGAATCTTTAGAAATTCCCTCTGAAATTATGGAACGAACTCTACCTGAAAAATTCCATCACCAATTGGCATATCTCTCCGGACCATCGTTTGCTAAAGAAGTAGCAGGCGGACTTCCTACTGCTGTGACGATTGCTAGCGCAAATTTAAAGTTAGCCGCACACGTCCAACAATTCATGTCAGACAAACGGTTTCGTTGTTATACTACATCTGATATTACAGGAGTAGAGCTTTGCGGTGCTTTGAAAAACGTAATCGCAATTGCCGCAGGAATTTCCGATGGGCTTGGGTTTGGTTATAATACGAGGGCTGCACTTATCACCCGCGGGCTAGGTGAGATTAACCGCATCGCAACCCAAAAAAAGGCGAACCCGCTTACCATGCTTGGTCTTGCCGGCATGGGAGACTTGGTATTAACTTGCACGGGGGATTTGTCGCGTAACCGCACCGTTGGATTTAAAATAGGGCAGGGAGAAAAATTAAAAGATATTTTAGGTGATATGAGAATGGTCGCAGAAGGCGTGTTAACCTCTAAGAGTGCTTATTTACTCAGTCAAAAGCTAGGGGTCGAAGTTCCTATCATGGAGCAAGTCTATCGTATCCTCTACGAAGATCAGGATCCAAAGAAGACTGTGGAGAATTTAATGTCCAGAGAATTGAAAGGCGAGTAATCAATATTTTCCGCTTAAGGATTTTTAGCACGCTGATAAATAATTCGACAAAGCTCATCACGGCGTGCAGATACTTTGCAATGCCGGTATATAATCAATGATCCTCGTTAGAAAATCAGCGTTCAATTCTTTGTTCTACAAATATAAAAGAATATTTCTTACATAAAAAATTCATTTTTTTATTAAATCTAATTTTTTTTATAGAAAAAATTTTCTTAAATAATAAAGTTTTGTCAATTTATTATTGACTCTTAGTTAATAAATTTACTTAATAAGATAAACTTGTTTCTTAAATTCCGAACTATTTAAAAAGTAGATATTTCGGACAAATTTCAAAAAGGAGACTTCGGTAATTTACACAGGAAAAACTATGCAATACATTGATAAACAAGCGCGTGACATTGATGTTGTAACTTCGGCTGAACAAAAAAATCATATCTTATCGAAGTATCTTTTAGATAAAGAATTGCTTTTGCGTATGGATCCGTTTGACCAAAAAGTGACTCTAAAAAAAATTCTGAACGGTGGGGAACGAATTCTAGTTTATCTTCCTCCAGAGTCGTCAGATTTCTTTTTTCCAACAAATGTGCAGTTATTCAAGATTCTTGCGAATTATATTCACCTGGATTGCGATTTCATTCGTCATGTAGACCCGACACTTGTTTTATTGCAGGTCAATAAATTAGAAATTGCTAAAAAAAATAGGGAAAACGAGCGTATACCGCTCGAGCCGGGTGTTGCTTTTGCTACTAATATTATTTCTACTAAAATACTTTTGGAAGCAGATATGTTTAATATTCCTAATTTAGTGAGAGTCAATTTTGAAGATTATGAAAATCGTCTCTCTGCGAAAACAGAGGACAAAATTCGAGTAGATGTTTTTCGTTCCGATCTTGATTTCCGATTTGATGTTGTCAAAAAAAAACAAAAGCTAATTTGGATTCCAGATACGCAAAATCCTAGTTCTTATACCTCCTATTTTCCTGATCAGATAAACTATGCTGAGGAAGTAGATGAAGATATTTCGGCTGCAATGAAGAAATTTAAAGATGAAAAAATTCTTTCGGAGCTAATCGTTCCTATCCTCTATACAAATCATTTCGAAGAAAAAATTTGCATAGGTTATCTTTCAATGCAAAGTAAAGATAAAAAAATCTCGCTTGAAACATTAGGCGAATTTAAAAACTTGCGAGTTGAAATTGCAAACCGAATTCAGGAATCCAATATCGTGAAGACTACTGATAGATTTCAAATCTTAGAAGTTTCCCGTCATGGGCTTAAGGTTAGAATTACGAATCCGCTTTTGATAGAGAGTTTGCAAAAGCATGACCGGTTTGTGTTTGATATTTATTTTAAAATGCAAGCGCCGCTAACTGTATCTGGACTCATTCGCTGGACTTCTAAAGATGAAGAAAATAAAAAACTCGACCTGGGAATTGAGTTGATTGGAAAATCATCATTACCCGGCGAACGAGAAAGATACTATAAAAATGTAGAGCTGGCAAGAGAAGGAAAATTAAACACTTAGATTTTTATCTTACTTTATTAAAAAATGATAAAATCTTTCTCCAACGCTAGCACAAAAGGCATTTGAAACTATTCGAGAAGTTCAATGTAAGATTTGTTATTTTACTAACGGTTCTTTTTTTAGTAGGGCTATGTCTTCTATTAATTTTTGAATTGAGTTTCCGCGAATTCCGTTATAAATTCCTCTGAGATGAAGAGAACTATCTAGTAAATATAAACTTTCAGAGTGAACGAAGTCTTTTTTAGCAAAAAAAGGGAGCGCCATCTATTGGCTTACTGAAATTTTTTACAGATTCATCGTATTGCCAGCTATTGTCTTTTTCTTCTTTGCAGAAGTTAAAGATAAGAATCATAAGAATTAGAATGCATTTAATAAGATTTTGTTTTACCATCTTCTCCCTTTACCGTTCGGCAGAGTTTACTACCTGTTAGCCCTAAAAGACCGGACTCTTTATACGGATAATTGGCATAGATTTTTCCGTCTGCATCTTTTTGTCCGATAACAGGAAAGCCGTCCATCATTACACCGACTAAATTAGAATCATTATTTGTAATCTTACAGGGCTCTGTATGGTTGTGGTAGGATCCAGTATTGGTTGGATGTCCGTATCCTCTGTCCATAGTAGCGAGTTCCGTTGTTAAACTATCTCCCGGAGCTGCAGCATTATTGTAAAGAACAACGCCAAGAACGTTAATTCCTATAGATCCCATGGAACTTGCAGTAGTACTTGTATTCACTGTTGGAGAAAGTGGCATAGTGATCGTATTATTTTGTGAGCTTATTTTGTTCGGATTAACAGCATTACCCGTTGGCATAGTAGATTCATAATAAGCTGCGGTAGTTCCACTGTTTGTCCAATAAGCAGTTTTATAAGGTGGTAATGACGTTATACTCGAAATGGTAATTGTATTTCCAGATACAGTAGTTGTCATATTGCATTTGAAATTTGCAGAAATCCAAGTTGGAGTATTTGTATTAAATGTCGGAGTTGCACAAACGGCAGTGTAAGGAGAAGCGCTAATTTCAGTCGCTGTCAATACTGTTGTTGTGGAACTACCTAGTAGAGTTGAACAACTTGCGGAAGATGTGGATGTAGTACTACTTGTTCTTGATAGAGCTAAGAGTGCGGCTACTTTCGTTGTGTCGTCTGATTTTTTAGGACTACACGCATTGTGAATGATTACTATTGCTACCATAAATAATAGAAAAATTTTCCTCATTGGATTACCTTATCGTTTTTATTTTTAGATGCTACCGTTTGACTAATACCAGTTTAGTGTATGACTCTAATTTTAGTATCGAAAAGAAAAATACGATTCGCTCTGTATTTTACGGACTCGGATCTGACGGAACGGTTGGCGCAAATAAAAATTCTATCAAGATCATTGGAGAGAATACTGACAATTACGTACAGGGTTACTTCGTGTATGACTCAAAAAAATCTGGCTCGATGACGATTTCGCATTTGCGATTTGGAAAGACTCCTATTCGTTCTTCATATTTAATTGACCATCCTAACTTTGTAGCCTGTCATCAACCAATGTTTCTAGAAAAATTTGATATGCTCGCAGGAATTGAAGAAGGTCGAACATTTCTACTCAATTCAAATAAATCAGTCGATGATGTATGGGAAATTCTTCCCGGGAAAATCCAAAAAGATATTTTAGATAAAAAAATAAATTTCTATGTCCTTGATGCTTATAAGTCGGCGAACATAGCCGGAATGAAAAATCAAATCAATACCGTTATGCAGACTTGTTTCTTTTCTATCTCCGGTGTGCTTCCCAAAGAAGAAGTGATTGAAGCGATTAAAGAAGCGATACGCGACACGTATGGCAAGAAGGGTGGTGATATTGTTACTCGCAATATCAAAGCCGTCGATGATACTTTAAAGTTTTTAAATAGAGTGGATTATAGTAAGTACGCGAAACCTTCTAAAGAAATTTTAGTAGCTGGTGTATTTATTTCAGATAAAGCTCCTGAGTTTGTAAAGGGCGTCTTGGGTAAAATGCTTTCGGCAAAAGGAGATTTACTTCCTGTCAGTGCAATACCAGTAGACGGAACGTATCCGACAGGAACTTCCAAATGGGAAAAAAGACGGTGTGGATAATCGGGGGTGATGGTTGGGGATATGACATCGGTTACGGGGGGTTAGACCATGTGCTAGCAGGTGGAAGAAATGTAAATGTATTGCTTTTAGATACAGAAGTCTATTCTAACACAGGTGGACAAATGTCCAAGTCTACTCCAAAAGGAGCCGTTGCAAAATTTGCTACCGGTGGAAAGCCGGGAAGCAAAAAAGACCTGGGGCTAATGGCAATGAGCTACGGAAATATTTATGTAGCAACTGTAGCTATGGGAGCGAAGGACGAACAGACATTACGCGCTCTTCTCGAAGCTGAGAAGTATGATGGACCTTCGATTGTAATTGCGTATAGTCATTGTATTGCGCATGGAATTAATATGACAGAAGGAATGCGTCACCAGAAGGCAGCGGTTGATTCAGGGCAATGGATTCTTTATCGTTATAATCCAGATAGAGTAGAGCAAGGGCTAAATCCATTAGAGATAGATTCCGCTCCACCACATGCGCCAGTGCGAAATTATTTTGAAAGTGAAAATCGTTTTAAGATGCTTACAAAGAGTAAACCTGAGACGGCTAGAAATTTATTCGAGCAAGCACAAGAAGATATAAACCTACGTTATAAGCATTTTCAATTCCTGGCTGGTAAAAATAAAAAAGAGGATAAATATGATTAACCTTTCAACTAAGTATATGGGGTTTAATTTACGAACCCCGCTCGTAGCTTCAGCAGGTCCGCTTTCGTATCACCTAGATGATATTAAGAAAATGGAAGATGCTGGAATTTCTGCTGTAGTGTTGTATTCTCTTTTTGAAGAACAAATCGAAAAAGAGAACCAGGAACTTCATCATCACTTGAACTATGGAACTCATAGCTATGCAGAGGCTATTACGTATTTTCCCGATCCGGGAGATTTTGAATCAGGTCCGGAGCAATATCTTGAATACATTCGCAAAGTAAAGCAAAGTGTGAGTATCCCCATCATTGGAAGTTTAAATGGTTATACTTCGGGTGGCTGGACAAATTTTGCAAAGCTCATTCAAGAAGCCGGTGCAGATGGACTCGAGTTAAATCTCTATAATGTGCCAACTGATTCCAATGTTACAGGTAAAGAATTGGAAGAGGACTTTGCGGAAACTCTCTGGCAGGTTCGTAAAGCAGTAACGATTCCAATCGCTCTGAAACTCAGTCCGTATTTTAGTAACTTGATGAACTGTGCAAAGAAGTTTGCAAATATGGGAGCGAATGCGTTAGTTCTATTCAATCGTTTTTACCAACCTGATTTTGATTTAGAGCACTTAGAGGTAAAGTCTCATGTGCATTTATCTACATCGAATGATTTGCGCTTATCGCTTAGGTGGATTGCGCTTCTTTATTCAAGGATTCATTGTGATTTAGCTGGAACAGGTGGAGTACATCGGGCAGAGGATATGCTAAAGCTTCTTATGGCAGGGGCTAATGTAGGTATGCTCTGCTCTGTGTTGATTCGGGAAGGAATTAAGAAAATCACCGTCATCGAAAAAGATATGCTTGCCTGGATGGAAAAGCATGAATACGAATCTATCACGCAAATGATTGGGTCTATGAGTGCGGCTAAATACCATACTCCGTTCGAATACGAGCGTGCTCAATATATAAAAGCGTTACATAGCGTTCACGTTCATGCAGAGAAATAAAGCTGTCATCCCCGAGTTCTTTTATCGGGGATGACAGGCTAAAGTCTATCCGTAGCGTAAAGTGCTTCTCTACTCTTAAGTGCCATGTTGGAGAAACGGACTACAGAGTTAATTCCATCTAAAAGATTAACGGGATAGATGATGCGCGGATCTTTTCTAGTTACGATGGGATAAAATCTTTTCTGGTCTCGGTAAGAATATGTTGTGAGGATAACAGCATTATCCCCAAAGACTTCATCAATATGACGAGTCATGGTGTGCATACGAGAAGAAATGGTTTCATTAAAATCTTCCCAGTTTACTAACTCACCGCTGATTTCAATATTCAAATGAATGATCATTGCATAGTCTTGCGATTTTTTAGTGCGATTTTTATCTAGAACTTTCTTCGCCACTTGCAGTGAATTTACATCATCTCCACGACCTGTTTTTACAAGGATGGTTTTATTTCTCGCAAGAAGTTCGAATCCATCGCCGTAGCAAATGATTTCTTCACCGTGATCTAGGTGCTTTTGTTTTTCATCGTCTGGCATTGATAGAAGTTTTTTCTTTTGATATAGAGAATAACCTATATTCCAAAAGCACTGGTAGAGAAAAGGAGCGAGTAGAGTTCGCGGAAGTGATTTTACTTTTGCTAAAGAGGATACTAACGCATTTAAAACATCCGGTTGAATTAATTTTTGAGAAGGGTAATCGTTTTCATAGATAATTTTAGAAATCTCAAGTAACAAAAAGGATTTCATAGCAAGAGAAGTTTGAAAATCAGAATGAAACAAGGGCAGGCTACCCTGCATTAGCTCCTCAGGAGTTTTAAAGTTAACATAGCGCGCAGTCGCCGGATCTTTGAGCGGATACTTCAAAAAGCCTTTGTAGAATACATCGGACAAGTCATTCAGGTTGAAATCTTTTACGATTTCCTCAGCACTTATGCGAATGGAATTTTCAAAGACAAGAGTTTCTGACATGGTATCCGTGTTTGTAATTCCTTCTAAAACATAAAGCCTCTCTGGTTTAAAAATTTTTCGTATAGCACTAGTCTGGTTTATGATTGCTTTATAGGCTTCTTCTTCGTTGTTATTATGCGCTGCACATCCAAGACCTAGATCCGATCTATGCATATAAGCAATAAATATCGCGGGCATCTCTGGTGTGTTACAATGAGCGTTATTCGCTATATTGTCAATGCGATTCCAAAACCAATAGTTATTTTTATCCGTGGACACATTATTTCCATCCGTGCGCCCGAATCGAATTGTCGTTGCGGGATAACCTTTTTGTTTACTTCCATGCACCCGTCCATCAATGCATTTAGTAACTAAAATCTTAGGCGCTCTAGCGGCAAATTCTGATATGACGCCTCTCATGCTATTTAGTGTTTCTGATTCGCTAATATTATCTTGTAGGTATTGATCTAAGTATTGTTCTGTATTCATTCTTTTTAAAGTTTAAATGAAAGGTTCCGTAGGGCAAGTTTTTTCCTACTTAAGAAAAACTAATCTATTTTTTAAATGACAAGAAAATAAATAGGTTTAAAATCGCCCGTTATTTGTGAGGTTTTTTTATGAACGATCTAGTCAAAAAACTTACTCCCGGGATCAGAGCAAAGCTTTCCTTTTTTACTGCTTTCTTTGTGGTAATCATCATTAGCTTAGTTTCATTCTTATATTTGCAACAGCAGTATGAGTCCTTAACTAAAAGTTTTGATAGAGAAATAAAACCTCTCAGGCTATACACCGAAAAAATCGTTCTCGACTTAGAAAATGTATCGAATAATTTTTTACTGGTAGAAGACTTTAGATATCGGCTAAGAACAAAAACCCAGGAATTAAAACAGTATCAAAGACAAACAGTTCAAGTCGTAGAAGAAAAAAGCTGGTTCACAAAAAATATTTTAGG
>JANYCR010000341.1 GCA_025360185.1 Leptospiraceae bacterium
TCTCTCGATGGACTTTAGACAAAAAAGAAAAGTAAGCATTAATAGTAATTACATTATAGTTGGAACAGAATTAAATTTTGCTTTTCTGAAAATTTTGGCGGAAGCAACAATCATGGAAAAAGCATATGGTGCGAACGTTGGACTTAAAGTAGCCTTTTAACTTATCTCAATATTTTCGAAAAACAAATTTAAAAATCCACATAGAAGGAAAATGATTCTATTTCCCTAAAAATAGAAACTTAAAATATGGATTTGTGAATACAGAAAAAACAAATTCATCTTATATTTTAGGAGCCATTCTAGTTCTAGTTTCTGCAATCGGATTTTCTGCAAAGGCTGTTATGGTTAAATTAGCATATGCCTATAAGGTAGATGCCACAACTCTTTTATTTCTTCGTATGGCAATCGCTACGCCATTCTTCTTAGTTGTAGGCATCTATAAATCAAAGTCAGAAGCGACTAATCTATCTTATTCAGATTGGGGATACGTAGTATTACTCGGTTTTCTCGGTTACTACTTATCTAGTATTTTAGATTTTGTAGGATTGGTTTATATTAGTGCTGGAATGGAGAGGCTAATTTTATTTATCTACCCAACTCTCGTAGTTGTTCTTTCTGCTTTTATTTTTAAACACAAAGTAAGAAGAAGGGAGATTCTTTCTCTTTGTATTACTTATTTTGGAATTGCAATTGTATTCTTTAATGACAAAGTAGAGAAGACGGAGAATATTTTTCTAGGAGCATTTTTGATTTTTCTATGCGCATTCACCTACGCTGCTTATTTAATGGGAAGCGGGAAAATGATTCCAAAAATTGGAGCGTCTCGTTTTACGGCTTACGCAATGTTGGTCGCCTGTCTTTCAATAAGCTTACATTTTCTGGTTACGCATAAAGCAGATAGTTTAGATTTACCCTTAGAAGTTTACGGGCTTAGTTTTGGTATGGCGATTATCTCTACTGTAATGCCAACATTTCTGCTTTCACAGGGGATTAAGCGTATTGGCTCTGGTACAGCCTCTATCATTGGCACGATTGGTCCGGTATCGACTATATTACTCGCCTGGATATTTTTAGGGGAAACTCTTAATTTGCTTCAAATAATTGGAACGGCTTTTGTAATTGCGGGAGTTTTTATTGTGAGTTATAGAAGATGACAAATAAATAACGTGAATTCGATGTAAGGAAATACTGCTATTGTCACCCCCGAAATTCCGCCCATCGCTGTCGCTCTCCTTCAGCCGAGCTATATCGGGGGTCTCAAGAACTAGAGATTCCCAACAGAAAATTTTGGGAATGACAGCTTGTTTGCCTTTTAATATTAATCGATATCCTTACATTAAACTGACGTTAAATAATCAGAGAGTATTGAGAATAATAGTCGATAGCTCCAAAGCTTCTTTCTTTCCTGAACCTTTGTCAACAAATACTACAAGCAAATATGGATTGTCCCCTTTTTTGAAATAGATGATATTCCAACCGTGGGTTGTAAACTTTTTTCCTTCCTGCGTGGGAGTCCCTGTTTTTCCACTTAGAATCTGAATGCTAGTATTCTGCAAATGAATATTTTTAAGAGTGCCTTCCTTTACTGTGAGCCTTAAAGCCTGTTGGATTTTTATTCGAATGTTATCTGGATACGGAAATGGATTTATTTGCCCCGGCATTTCACCCTTTAAAATAGGTTTTAAAATAGGAGTATCTGCAAAAATGGCTCCGTAGATTTGTGCTACTTTTAGAGCGGTTAATTTGATTTGTCCGTCATCACCAATGCTTGTTAGTATTGATTCAAATTGTGTCAGATTGCGTCTAACAGAATTCTTTGTAGTAAAGTGTTGTTCGAACGATGCACCCGTCCCTTCCTCCAGTCTCCAATCATGAATGAGAGTATTGTAAAATAAATCTGAATTCTTTGAAGCGAAGTGTAGATAATAAGCATTACACGATTCTGCTAGAGCTTTGCGTAAAGTAACTTCTCCATGTCCTTTTTCTTTTGAACATCTAAAGTAATTTTTATCCGTTTTCTTATCCACAATTAGATTAAACTTTTCCTTGTCTATGTCTTTAAAATAATTTTTCTCTGGCTCTTCAAATCTTCCGTTACAAAAATATTTTTCTGCAAGGGAAGTATGAAATTTATCTGAATTCGAAAGAAATACAAAAGAGGAAAGTGTTTTTAGAATGGAACCCGGTGCTATTTTTTTATAGAATGCATTTTTCTCTGCGTAGGCATATTCTATTTTGCCGGAATCAGGACTTGTGATTAATACAATTACATCGTTCTTATTTTTCTTTTCCCAGTTGGTGAGCGTAGTATTTAGTTTTGCCACATCAAACGGGAAGAGAGAAAGCGGGATTAATAGTAATGTAGTACCATGTAAAAGCATTGCCACAGA
>JANYCR010000355.1 GCA_025360185.1 Leptospiraceae bacterium
GGTAAAGAATTAAAAACTCTTTCAGGTCATAGTTCTTCTGTCAACAGTGTAAGTTTTTCGCCCGATGGTAAAACAATTGCGTCCGGCTCATTTGATAATAATATAAAACTATGGGATGCAGCTACAGGTAAAGAATTAAAAACTCTTTCAGGTCATAGTGATGCTGTCTGGAGTGTAAGTTTTTCGCCCGATGGAAAAACAATTGCGTCCGGGTCATCTGATAAGAATATAAAACTATGGGATGCGGGAATTAAAGCGTTACTGCCGCTCGCCTGTGAGGATTTAAAATTCCAGATGGAGCATTGGGATATTTTGCAAGAACGTTCTCCTTTTCCTGTAGCAGAAATCCAAGATATACAAAAAAAATGTGAGAGGATAATAGCAAATAAACCAAAATTCGAACCACTCGGAAAGGAATATGAATTATTAACCGAGGCAAGAAAGAATTGGCAGGATGGAAATAATAATGAATCCAAAGAATCGGAAAAAATAAAAAAATCAAAGAAAAAGAAAGCTCTATCACTTTATCGGAAAGCCTTACGACTGAAACCTGATTTTAATCTAGCAAAAGAAGATTTGTATCGAATTTATTTAGAACAAGAGAATTATGAAGAAGCTCTTAAATACGAAGACAAAAAAGAATACGTCTACTTCCACCGTGCTCGAAAGAATCGAGAGAGTGAAAAAGAAAAAGCAATCGCAGACTACCAAGAGGTGCTGAAACTCAATCCCAAACTAAATTCCGCCAAATCGGAATTAGCTGCATTGTATTTAGAAACAGGAAAAGAAGCAGAGGCATTCCAACTCGAACCAAAAAAAGAATACCTTTACCTACAATTAGCCGCAAAAGCATTGAGTGAGATTGATTCTGAAAAAGACTCGAAAGAAATACAGAGCGCAAAAAAAGAAAAAGCAATTTCATTTTACCAAGAAGCTTTGAAGATTAATTCCAAACTACAACCAGCGCGTGTTGGTTTAGCAGACATTTATACTTCGCAAGGAAAAGAATTTCTAGAGAAAAAAGAATATGCAAGTGCTGTTCCACTTTTTACAAAAGCAATCGAACTTACACCAGAAAGAGCCATCTTCTATGACTACCGAGGCGACGCTCTTTATGAAAACAACGAAGTTGATAAATCTCTACCCGACTATGAAAAATATTTGGAATTAGAAGAGAGCGATCATATTCATATGTTTAAAGAATCCGAAAAATTTATTGATCCAAAAGACAATCGAATCTCCGAAAAAAAAGAATTTGAAATGGCTTTAAAATATGCCAAAAAAGCAAACGATCTGAGTCCGAATAATCCTGAGTATCTAAACACGTTAGCCAAAATCTATTTACTCCTAGACGACAAATCAAACGCAAAGAAATTTAACACCCAAGCTCTCGAACTTGCCAAAAAGAAAAACGATGGAGAGTTAATCAATTCCATCGAAGAGCGAGCGAAGAAGATTGAGCGAGGATTGTGAACATCAGGCGAGGAAGCGATTCCTCGCGTTCAAATTTGAATGCGGGAAATCGCTTTCCCGCCTGACGCTTTCCCGCCTTTCACGCCAAAATCGCTTTCCCGCCTTTCTCGTCGAAATCAAAATCCCGCCGAAATTTTTTGATTTTAAAAAAATCGCTCGTTAAATAAATTTGTGAATTATGAATCGTCATCGAAATTCGCAGAAAAGAATTTATGTTGAGAATGGAATTTATTTCATTACGACAAATACAAAAGATCGATATCCCTATTTTGAAAATGATATACTTTGTGAATTGTTTGTATTGCAGATCGAGGCATGTAAAATATTGCACAACGCAAAAATTCATGGATATAAAATCAATCCCGAACATGTTCATCTTTTGATTCAGACTGGGGAACAATATTCCATTTCCGATGTAATGAAATCTTTAAAGAAACAATTTTCCCATAATGCAAATAAGATATTGAAATATGAAAAACAAAATCTATCTGATGAATGGAAAGAAAATGAGATTGTCAATAAAATCAATGAATTTGTTAAACAAAATACAAATGAAATAAATAATATACCTCTCCCCAAATTTCAATGGCAATCTTCTTATCATGATCATTTGATTCGCGATGATAGAGATTTGTATTTTCATTTAGAATACATTCGGAAGCAATGGATAAAACATCAATTACCCGAAAACAAATGGTGCCACATCATTAACCCTTGAACGCGGGAAATCGCTTTCCCGCCGAAATCGTTTTCCCGCCGAAATCGTTTTCCCAACGGATTCGTTAAACATCAGGCGAGGAAGCGATTCCTCGCCTTCAACCACGTTGAACGCGGGAAATCGCTTTCCCGCCTTTCACGCCAAAGACGTTTTCCTGCCTTTCACGACGAAATCGCTCCCGCTGTGATTCTATTTGACTTTTCGTGATGAGGGAATAAATTTATACTATGATTTTATAACTCCACACTATTTTTTCCACTTTCGAATGCCGTTGATAAGAGAAGGTAACCTCAGATGAACCAAGAATTGCCAGTGCAAGAATTTGTGATTGTTATCATCCAGGATGGTGATAAATTTCTATTTCAGCTCAATCAAAAATGGAATGATCTTTCTTTTGTGGGCGGCAAGCTAGAGCCAACCGACTCATCTCCTCTCGAAGCCGCCTATCGAGAATGCACAGAGGAATTGAATATCGAGAGAGATACTGATTATGCTCTAAGTATTCTTGGGCCGGGAGTCTACCGCGACCAGAAGATGAGTAAGAGAACTGGAAAAACAATCTGATTAAATATATGCACTACCGGGAAAAATTATTTCATACTTCGCTAATAGCCAGTATTAGCTCATCCAAACGCATAACAGCATGTTTCTTCCACTGGAAAATTCCATCTGTATATTCGCATAATCCCGATTTAACCCAGGTATAAATTAATTCTTCTAATTTTTCTTTTTTACCAGGGATTAAAACAAAGAAAGATTTTAAATCAAAGGGAATAAATAATCTAAATAAACAAAGAGCTAATTCATCCAGGTAGACTGGACTCTCATAGGCTAATCCAAATTCTCCACCTAAATATTTATCTATCGAGCGATGATTAAAATATCTTCCTTTATCGGTAAAGCCATGTGCGCCAGGTCCGAGTGCAAGATACTTCTCCATTGTCCAGTATTTTAAGTTGTGACGGGACTCTTCTTCGTCTTTACAATAATTGGAAACTTCATATTGGCTGTAGCCCTTAGCCGCTAATAAATCCGGAAGAGTTTGTAAAATTTCTAATTGTAATTCTTCATTTGGTGGTTTGGCTTGCTTCTTTTTTAACTGCTTTGCATATTCAGTTCCCTTCTCCACTGTAAGGCTATATAGACTAATATGCGTTACTCTCGCATCAAGAGATTTGTTTAGATCAGAAAGAAACATTTCTAAACTCTGTCCGGGAACTCCATAAATCAAATCAATTCCAAATCTTTTAATTTTTGAAGAAGAAAGATGGTTTAGAACTTGAGAATATTTTTCCTCATCGTTGTACCTGTCAAGCGTAGCAAGTAGATCTTTATTAAAACTCTGAATCCCTGCATTCACACGGTTTACATCGATTTTGTGCATAGAGGAAAGTTTCTCAGGAGAAATATCTTCCGGGTTCATCTCCATCGTAAACTCGGTATTCTCTGTAAATTTTAATTTTGATTTTATGTATGCAATTAGCTCTGACAGCATATCTAGATTAGCCAGTGATGGAGTCCCTCCACCAATAAAAATAGTATCAAAACTGTAATCTAAAATTGTAGGATCAAGACTAAGGCGAAGTTCAAACTCTTTTTTATAATTATTAAAAAGAGTTTTTTGATCCGGAGTATTATTCTTTCCAATTCCTATTGAATAAAAATCACAATAGGAACATTTATGAATACAATAAGGAAAATGAACGTATAATCCTGCGTAACCGCTTCGATAAGAAATCATTTTAACTCACGTTACATTATCATTGCTTCAAAAAAGCAATGATTGAGTTGGGTGATTACCAGCGTGCCCAGCGCTGACCTTGGGGTTACACCTAACGGTGGGTTCGCTGCCGCGGGCTATTGATTTATTAGATTTATCTAATATTCTTAATTTCATTGAAGATTCCATAGTTTTATTCTTTTGGGTAAGATGAAATTATCTAGTCTCGCATTGCCTGTTTTGAGAAAATTAAATCAGATACTGGAATTTCTCTTGGTTTGTCCGAATTTAAACTTTGATTTATTAAGGCTCGAATAGATTCTTTCGTTGGTGAAAACGAAAATACAATTTTCATATTCGAGAGATCCGGTATTTTTAAAAATGGAGAACCATAATGCAGAATGATAAACTGAATCCTGGAATTTTTTTCTGCTAAACTCGAAATTACATCTAAGTCTTTTTGATCTTTCGAATCAAATACTAAAGTCTTTACTTTTCCTTTTTTCAAAAGTTTGGGAATTTTCTTTTCTGAGTAATACGGAATATTTAACTCCGAGAGTTCCGTGCGAACAGTTTCATTTTTACAAACATAAACAAATTTTTTTGACTCTGAAATAGGAAATGTCTTAAATGGAGTCTTATAACTTTTAATTGCATCTGACGAGATACGCGCGTTTAACTCTGGAATATTCGCAACTTTTAAATCATTGTATCTATCAGAAGAAATTTTTCTTTTCTCTATAATAAATTCCTCAAGCACTTCATCTTCAATTTTTTTATACGAATAAGAAGTATGGAAAAGTCCATTTTCAATTTTAAGTGCAATTTGTCTTTTGATAGACTCATCTAAAAGATTCTTCCCGTCTACATCAAACTCTTTGTTCTTAATACTTTCAAGAATCATATTATAATAATGCGTTGTAGTATTTCCCCAACTAGTAAGTAAAATTACATCTGCACCGGCAAGAATTGCAAGGGAGCCCGTTTTTTCATTTTGAAAATTCTTAGAAATTGCGTGCATCTCCATCGCGTCTGTCATCACCATTCCCTCGAAACCTAATTTTTTTCTTAGAATATCTGTGAGAATTTTTTTAGAAAGCGTAGATGGATATTTTTTATCCAGGTTTGGATAAATAATATGTGCGCTCATGACTGCCTTTGCACCTTCTTGAATTGATTTTTGAAATGGAATTAATTCAAAATCTAAAAGTTCCGCTTCTGTTTTTTCAATCACGGGCAGTCCTAAATGACTGTCTACATTTGTATCTCCATGACCTGGAAAATGTTTGATAACAGGAATTGCTCCACCGAGTCTTGCGCCTCTCTCGTAAGAAATTGCAAGCTCTCCAGCGTCTAACGTCATTCCAAAAGAGCGAGTATTGATAACTGGATTTTCAGGATTATTATTCACATCCATCACAGGGGCTAATAGCAAATTAATCCCTAAATGATTTAATTCATAAGAAGTAACGAGTCCTGCATTGAAGGCATAGCTTGGATTTTTTGTTTGTCCAATGGCGAGAGCTCCCGGAAATGCGGTTACTCCTTTTTCAACTCTAACTACTCTTCCACCTTCCTGATCTATAGAAATAAACAACGGCGGTGAGTTTAAATTTTTCATTTCTAACTGAAGACCTTTCGTTAGAGCACGGATTTCTTTTTTCTTTCCAACGTTAACTCCAAACAAAATAACACCACCCGGTCTAACTTTTTGTAATTCTGCAATTGCTACTTCATCTAGGTAATTTTTAGGAATCGCAATATGAATGACCTGACCTGCTTTTTCTTCATCGGACATTTTAGAAACAATCTCTGCTGCGTGGTCAAGAGAGCGTTTTCGAATATCAGAAAAATCCGTTGCATGGATATTTGCTGTTAGCCACGCTGGCGCTAGAGACATAGAGACACAGAGGGTTTGGAAAATAAATTTATAAGAGTTTAATTTTGTTTTTTTTTTCATGGATGTTAAAGATTAAATTATTAAAAATGAGATTAGCAACTTGAGGCTTATATTCTATTACCTGAAATATTTTCTATAACTAAGCCCCTTTCCGGTCACTGAGTAGCCAATTCTTATTGGCGTATCGAACGTGTTAGGAGAGGGGCGGGCTGGAAGCCGGGGAGAGGTAAGTCTAGAAGCCTTCTAGTTCACGGGAAGATTTTTTATCTTTTTCATGACCGGCATTTTGTAAGTATCCGTCCATTTTGTAAATTGAGCCAAGCAAATTACTGTCAATGGTTTTAAGTGTGCGAAGTTTTACATCTGCGGAAAAATCCTTGTAAGCCTCAGCAGTGATTACACCCTTTGCTTTTTGCTCTACTTTTTCTGTTACAATGCGAATGCTATCGAAATTATTTGGTAGCATATACATCGTTCTGTAAACATAAATCACGTTGTCTTTTAAAGATTTCTTTTTGTAAATGAAACGAATTTCTTTTAATTTGTTACCAACTTCAAACTCATATTCAATGTAGCGTACAACACTATACTGTTGATGCTCTTCAAATGTAGAAAGCGTATTTTCATTTACAATGGTAATGACCTTTTGCAATCGCGAGTTATAAGTCACAATCTTTGCCTGTAACCGCTCAATCTCAGAAGTCTTTGCCATAATAGAAGCCTCATGAGCTTTTACACTATCTTGCAAAGCTTTTTCACGAAGGCTATCACCTGGGTCTACCGTGGTAACAGATGCATTACTGGCAACACTCTTTGATTGTGCCGAAACACCGTAGGTTAGAAATATACACAATGTAATTAAAAACTTTGCAAACATAAAAATCTCCTTTTTTATAGTCCTTGTAACTGGTTCTTATTCTTATCGTTTTTGGTTATTTGATTTTTTTGGATAAATGAATCTAGACGATAGATAGAATTAAAGAGGTTATTATCTATTGTCTTCAAAGCTTGTAGTTTAACTTCCGGCGCAAAATCCTTATAATTCCCAACTTCAGAAATACCTTTTGCCTTTGTTTCCAATTTATCTACTGTTACTTTAATGCTTTCTAAATTTCCCGGTGTGAAAGTGACTGTTTTCATAATTGAATGCATGTCTTCGGTCATAGATCTGTGTCTCGATATAACGCGAATCTCTTTGATTTTATTTGCACCTTCAAATTCATATTCCACATAACGGTAAACAAGATATTTTTGGGGACCTGGAATTGGATGAGTAGGTTTCTCATATACGATGCGAATTTCTTTTTTCATATCGGGATTAAATTCGGCAGCT
>JANYCR010000364.1 GCA_025360185.1 Leptospiraceae bacterium
GCCCTTGCGACTCGATTAAAGTGTGAAAGTTTTCCTGGAATACTTTTTCGTTGAGGCTAATTTGATTTGCCTCCGCAGATTTATAAATTAGGTCTGTGAATTTTTTGCCGGGTAGTTTTTTGAGATTGTATTTTAGAATATTGGAAACAGCTCGATTGATTGATTGAATATTGCCTTCTGCATCTAAAGAAAATATTATATCTAAAGAGTTTTCAACTAAGTCTTTATATTTTTTCTTTGATTTTTCTAATTCATGATTTATTTTCTGGAGTTGCTTGATGAGAAGTATATTTTTATTAATCTGAAGATAATATACAACTGCCACAGCTAGTGTATCTAAAAGTTCACGGCTATCACCCTGTTTTACTACGTAGGCAAATGGGTTGTAGTCGCCCATAATGTCATACGGATTTTTCATATCCTGGTATGCAGAATGAAAAATGATAGGTAAGTTTAAGAATTTTTTCTTAATTTCTACAAAAGTATCAAAACCATTCTTTCCATTCACCCTTACATCAAGTATAACACAGAATGTAGATTCATTTACTTTTTCGATGCCTTCTTCTCCGCTAGAACAAAGAACTAAATTGTATTTTTTTTCTAGGGAATTTTTTAGAGATTCTCGAATTTTTGAATCATCGTCTATGATTAGAATAGTAGGCTTAATACCTCCATCGGAATGGGCATCAATTTCAGAAAGATACGATTCTATACTTTCGCCGCTCAGGGAAGGAATACTATCAACGCTATCTAAAGACTTCTTTAAAACTTCAAACTCATTGGTCATAATTAAAATCCAGTATTTCCAACTGTCGGTATTCGTAGCTTTTTTTACAATTAGATTTTATTTTTTCCTATAAAATAATTAGAATGACCCAATGTTAGATGTGGATTCGATTTCTAATTGGATCGTTTTTAAAGATACTGGCTTATTCGTGGTGAAGGTGAATAATTTCATCGCCGAGATAACGCTCAATGAGCGCATGTGCTGCATAAATTGCGGGAGTAAGAAGAATTGCGATTATAAGCTTATAAACAAAATTAGTAGTAGAAATACTAATGAGTGTTGGCGTATTGATTAAAGAATAGAAAGGAAATCCCAAAATAGTCGTAGGCTCATATTTACCAAAAGCGATAAAAATTACTACATAAGAATCAATTAGTTGCGAGATAACAGTGGAGCCAGTTGCCCTTAGCCACACATGCTTGCCACCCGTTTTCGTGCGGATAAAGTGAAATACCTGGATATCGATGAGTTGTCCAATTAAATAGGCAGTGATCGAGCCAATGATTACAAGTCCAGAATTAGCAAATACTTTTTGAAAAGAAATATCGTCAACCGGAGAAATTGCGTTCGCCGGAATTTGCAAATCGACTACAATTAAAAAGTATGCTAAAAGAATCATTGCCATTCCAAGAAAAGTTGTAAACCTGACTCCTTTCTTTCCATAGAATTCATTTAAAATATCAGTCACAATAAAAGTAATCGGAAATGGAATTACTCCCATAGTCATAACGAAGCCAAACGTAGTAATGAGTTTACTACCTGTTAACTCCGCCATCAATAGAAATGTAAGAAAAATACTTGATAAAACGATATAAAGTTTTGTTATTTTATTAAAATGCACAGAAAGTCCTTTTTTTTATTTTCGGCTAATCTCAATAAAACGATACTTTATTATTACACGGGTAATCTACATTAATTCCTTAGTAAGTTAAAAATCTTTGCCGCTTTTGTTAGAAGCTCAATTACTCTAGATAGATTTTCTTTAGTATGAAGAGCAGAGAGAGAAAATCTCAGCCTATCTTTACTGCGCGGCACTGCTGGATAAGGAACACAATTAACAAATACACCGTTCTCGTATAAAAATTTTGTTACCTCTTGTGCTAAAAATGTATCTCCAATAACCACCGGTGTAATTGCTGTTTGGCTATTTTCGAGATTGAAGCCACGACTACGAAGTTCGGTATGGAAAAATTCTATATTTTCCCAAAGCTGTTTATGCCATTGTGGCTCTTCTAGTAAAACTTGTAAAGCTTCGTTTTGGGCAGCGACTTGCATGGGAGGAAGCGATGCTGCAAAAAAATAAGCATGAGAGTAATAGCGTAGATAACGAATTACTTCTTTTTTAGCACAGATATATCCTCCTATCCCGCCTAACGCTTTACTGAATGTACCCATGACTAGATCTACTTTACCTTCTAAATTAAAATGTTCGAGAGAGCCTTTTCCGGTTTTTCCCAAAACTCCAGTTGCATGAGCCTCATCTATCATTAGTTTACAGTTATATTTTTTTACGAGTGCATGTATTTTATCTAATGGGGCAATGTCTCCATCCATGGAATATACACCTTCGACAACTACTAATTTGTCGCCATTGTCATTCTGAACTTTTTTCAATGTTCTCTCTAAGGATTCCATATCATTGTGTCGGAATGTTGCAAACTTGGCACGAGAAAGTAGCCCACCATCAATGATGGAAGCATGCGATAGTTTATCTAGGATCAGTGTATCGTTTTTTCCAAGTAGTGCAGAGATTACACCTACATTCGTTGCATACCCGGATGGATAAATGATAGTATCCTCAGTAGCTTTTAACTTAGATAAATTACTTTCCAATTCTCTATGTACGTCATAGTAGCCAGAAAAAAGCGGCGGAGAGCCTGCACCTATTCCGTATTTTTCTAAAGCTTCTTTTGCAGCGTTAATTACACGTGGGTGTACATGAAGTCCTAAATAAGAGTTAGAACCCATCATGATCATTTCTTTGGTTGACCCATTTAGAGAATCTTCAACAAGAGCATAATTTGCATTAGACGAAACTAAGACTCTTCCATACAAATGATGCCCATGCGATGACTTGTATTCAATACTCTCATACAAGTCATCGCATAGTGAAAATAGATCGGAAGAATTTCGACGTTGGATCACAAAATCAGCCAGAGTTTTTCTTAATTTTTCATCGTGTTTTAAATTTCCAATTGTATTTGTAGATTTATTCATAACCACCGATTGTCTTTGTACCATTTAAGGGTCTCTTCAATACCTTCTTCTAAAGTCCATTCTGACTCAAAACCAAAATCTCTTTTAGCTTTGGCATTGTCGCAAACCCAATAGTTTTGTTTAATTTCGATTAATTTTTGACGATTTAAAATCACTTTTTTGTTTAAAAGTTTTCCGATTAATTCAGAAACCATTGCCGCAAACTGCATGATAGTCCAGGGAATTAAAATATTCTTAGGATTCTTTCCCATTTTTCGAATGATTATCTCTCCAAGACGATATTGCGGATATATGTCATTTGCCGATAGAAAATAGATTTGATTGATTGTATTTTCCGAGATTACTACTTTATAAAGTCCCTTTATTAAATCCTGAATGTAGATAATGCTAATGAATTTATTTTTATGTCCAGGAATTAAATTGAAGCCTGCTTTTGATGCCTTGAATAATTCAAAAAGCGCGTAGTCTCTAGGTCCGTATACTACGGGGGCACGCACTATTGTTATAGGCAAACGATCGTTATACGATAGAATTAGTTTTTCTGTTTCTGCTTTGCTTATCCCATACCATGTCAAAGGATTTAAAGGAGTTGTTTCGTCTAGTAAATCACCGTTAGGCGAAGGACCTACCGAGGCAAGTGTTCCAAGAAATAGAAAACGTTTTAGTTTAGTATTAGATGCTATAATTATTTTTAATAAGCGAGCGGTATATTCTAAATTGCCTTTTAAAAAATCTTTTTCACTTCTTGCAAATAGTACGCCGGCGAGATGAAATACATAATCGCAATTTGCGAAGATAGGAGTTAATGCGTCAGTGTTTGATAAATCTGTTTCGACTAACGTTACTGGTTTTTCTTTTAACCATTGCAAATTAGAATTAGGTCGTACTATGCAGAAGACATTCCATTTTTTTTCTAATAAAAAATCTACTAAGTGGGAGCCGATAAAGCCTGTTCCGCCTGTGATAATTGCAGTTTGATTCATAGTTAATACTAAAAGTTATTTGACTATAACTCACTCTAACGTCAATTAGTAAAATACGATAATCAGTTTGATTGTAAAAATTTTACAGTCGCTTTTAGAAAATGGAGTAACAGTTTGCAAGAGAAAGAAGAAATTTATATAAAACAAGTCACAAACAAAAAAGAATTAGATCAATTTATAAATTATCCATATCAGCTTTATAAAAATGATGTAAACTGGATTCCACCTTTAAGAATCGAACGACAAGATTTTTTTAATCCAAAGAAAAATCCTTATTTCTCGCACGCAAGGGTAGAATACTTTCTTGCAATTAAAGCGGGAAGAGTAGTTGGAAGAGTGACAGCTCACGAAGATGAAATTTGGAATACTCATTACAAAACTAAACAAGGATTTTTTGGTTTTTATGAATCGGAAGATGATTTTGAAGTCGCAACAGCTTTGATGCAAGCAGTTGAAGATTGGAGCAAGAATCGTGAAATTAAAAATATTATTGGACCGATGGATTTTAACACAAATCATGAAATTGGGTTTTTAACAGAAGGATTTGATTCTTCTCCTGTATTATTATTAAAATATACTAAGCCTTATTATCCTCCACTCTTGGCTAATATTGGTTATTCGCAAGTTAGGACTTTACTCGGATACACT
>JANYCR010000471.1 GCA_025360185.1 Leptospiraceae bacterium
GGATAATAGTAGTTTTGCTGTAAGCCTTGTTTCGGCAGCATCTAAGTCTGGCAAATGGGTTGAGACTAAGGATTTAAAACCTGGTGATCGACTTCTTGCGGCTAATGGTGATATTATTACAGTGGATGATATTTCATATCAGGCTGGTCGGGTTACGGTTTATAACTTTGAGGTTGCGGATAATCACACTTATTTCGTTGGGGATGAGGGGGTATTGGTGCATAATGATACAGGTTATAATGATAATACAAAACAATTTGCAGATAATGAATTAAAGGAAGGAGCATTTTTGCGAGGAAGACCTGAAAACGTAGAACAAGATAGAATAAAAATTCAATCTTTAGTTAAAGAAATGACCAATGGAGAGGCTAATCTTATTATAACTGACAAAAAAACAGGTGCGGTTAAAATAGAAGTTCTAGAAGGAGCAGACCCTAATAATCCTGCAATAAAATTAATCAAAGAATTATACAAAGACAAAAATCGAAAAGTGTCCATAGAAATAAATGAGAAAGAAACTTCTAAAGTCATTGCCGAAAATCATGATGCAGGTGAAAACGGCACTGGTACCAGTGTTCGGATCATCCTAAATCCTAAAGATGCCGAAGCAAAATTTTCTGTTTATAATGTAAAAACGAAAAAGATCGAGGTGAGAAACCTACCAATGTACGGGATTTTTTTTCATGAGGCAGTCCATGCCAGATCAATTTTAAAGGGAGAAAGTTTGCAAAAGGAATCGGTATGGGCTAAAATTGGCAAAAATGACAATGACTATGAACTTATTGATATGGAGGAAGCTGCAACGGTCGGAACATCTGAAGTTCAAATACCTTTATATAAGAATAACAGTAATGGTTTCTTTAGGGTCGGAGTTCGAGAAAGACCATATTCAGAGAATAAGCTTTATGAGTATAAAAAATATACTTATAGGAAAGTAGCTTATATTCCAGTGGTATATCCAAAGTATATAGGAATTAAAAAAGCGGGTCAAAGTGAATAGCGATGAAGATTGAATATAAAGAGGAGTCCAATTGAAACATAGCTACACTACATACTTCCTGAAACTGAAAACTGTCTTTCTTAAATTTTTAGTCTTCATTCTCTCATTTTCGACAACGAATATCTTAATCGGTTCGTCTATCATCGAGAAATGTTATAGCGATTTAAATGAAAAAGAAATGAATATGTTTCGCAATCTTGCCTATGGGTATATACGCTCGTTTACTGTGGTTATGAATAATAAGGAATCATTTCGTGTAAAGTTTATTAATCCAAAAAATATTAAACTTAATTCAATAGTATCGGAAGATGACAATGTTACTCAGATTGATGAGTGTCAATTTAAGGATATGATTGGTATAAATCATTATTACCCCCAAGAGAATAAAATATCTAAACTTATTATGGTTAGTATGCTTCCTAAGAATAAATTAAAAGGTAGAGTAAAAAAAATATTCCTTAAAAAAAATGGTAAAGTGATTGAGCTAAATATTGACAAGTAATAATATTAATTTTTGATCTTTAAAAGTAAATCGCAAAAGAGAATATTATTCAGAATAACAAAGCGTAACTTCTCGGAGCGAAAAGGATCGAAGCGGGGTCAATAAATTGTATAGGAGAAAACGATTTCCTCAATGCGGCTAATCACAATTTATTGACCATAGCTGAGAGCCTGGTCGGTGTGTTAAAGATAAGAAGCTAACGCCGATTCGCCCAGGTAAAGAAAAAGTGGAGTAGCCCTGGGGGGTAATAACGGTAATGTGTCAGTCAATGCATCACAAAGAGGGGGAGCACAGATCAATGTAGGGACGAAGTATGGGTCTGTGAATTATGATACCTGTCCATCGCCAAAATGCAATCGGCAAGATTACATGGAGGTGGTATGCCATTGGTAAACATGGTGTAACCCTCCGAGAACAGGAATTGCATTTGGTGAACGAAGTTTAGAAGGTAACGGTTCTTAGATTCGACCAAGCGGTGAATCTTTGTTACGAAAAAGGTGAGGTCTAGAATAATTGTAGTAGTGAATGTAATCCTTGAGAAGACGATCTAAATGATTTTCATCGAAGATGATAATATGATCTAGAAGTTCCCTTCTTACAGTACCATTGAATCGTTCCATGATCCCATTTTGCCAGGGTGAGTGATACGCAGTTCTTTTGGGGAATATACCGAATCTCCGCAGAAAACGACGAAAGTCTTTAGAGAAGATGGAATCATTATCCATAATAAGATATTTAGGAAGGACTTCCACAAAACCAAAGGCATTGCGGATTTGTTGTTATACAAACCGCCCCCCGCTCTGAGGGAGCGGTCTAGCAGACCTTCGCTCCTACCGCCTGATGGCTAACGGAGCTTCGTCTCTCTGGTCTTGTGAGAGATTATGAAAAGAGTATACAAAGTTTGAAAATTCCAAGTATACGAAACACAAAAATCCATAGCGATGATTTTATCAGCATGGTTGGAAAGAAAAGTTTTCCAAGATTGCCTTGCCTTGTGATTAGGAAAAAGTATTTTCAAGTAACGGGAACTCGATGTAAGAAATTAAAATGATTCGACAATGCATTAAAGCTGTCATTCCCATGCGAAGGCGTCGGGCGCGACCAAGCGCAGGGCGGATTTTCTATCGGGAATCTGTAGTTCTCGAGACCCCCGATAGAAAATTTCGGGGGTGACAATCAGTAAACTCTCTTAAGGCTTTCTACCCGCTTTTTTTCGAAATAAACTCTTTGAGATAAAAGACCAATAGATTTTGAAAAGATTCCGATGCCATCCGATTACGGTTTCTTGTTGAGTTATTTATTACTTTACAAAAATTTTGAGCAATAAATAATTTCAATTATGAATTCCCTAGTTGAAAAAACAGTTATAGAGCTTGGATATGAAAGTGTAGATAAATTTTTTCATCAAAAGTTAATTGAGGGAGTCAAGCAAAAAATTGATAAATATACAAATGAAATTATAGAGTTTGAAAAAAAATATGATATGAAATTTCCTGAGTTCCAGAAAGAATATTTCCAGAAAGAAGGGGAAGAAGTCTTTGAAAAAGATGATGATGGAATGGAATGGGAATGGAATATGAGAGCAATTCAAGAGTTAAGCATAACATTGGAAATGCTAAAGAATGCAAGATATACTCTTACAATACTCTGACATAATCCAATCCTATGATATTTTACAAAATGAAATCACTGAATCTTCTAGAAAGTTCAAGATAAAGATTACTTTTATAAATTTAACAAAGTTGGAAGGAAGTGAGTTTATTTTTCCTGAAAAAAGAAATTATTCATTTCAATGGATGAATGAGGATAATTCTTTAATTATTCGATGGGACAATGCTGAGCACCATCGTAATCTAGATAACTTTCCCCATCATAAACATATATCAAATAACGAACAAGTAGAAAGTTCAATTGAAATAACCTTGAATGAAGTTTTGTGGTACATTAAAAATGAACTACTGAGTTGATGAGAGCGATATTTATAAAAAGAAATACCAGAATTAAAACCTAAAATGCAAGAAAACCCGACATTTAGCCTAAGGCGAGCTAGGCACTCCAGCTTGTGGGTTGTGACTGCCGATTAAATTTCTTTTGCAGAATTGAATTAGGATTTGACCAAATTAGAATTTTTTGCAAACTTAGTCCCATCCGAAATCTGAGAATTCTGATTTTTTTGTATTCTGGGGCAATAAAAAATATGAGACAAACTATTCTATTTCTTCTTATCTTTTCTTTTTTTTCAAATTTGTATTCACAGACTGAAAAAAAATTTACTCCACAAGTTATCAGTTCCTTAGAGGAAGTTACTAGTTTAGATTCGAGTGCAAATTCTAATTGGTTTGTGTCCATGGAAGATTTGAATCCAGATGAATTTAGTCGTAAATACTTAGAAAATAAAGAAAATAAATTAGATTGGATTTTGCATACCGTCCCATCTCGATTTACTAAGGCTAATTATAATAAGCCGGAACTTCATAAAATCTGGATTGCAAAATCCTTTATTCTTCCATCGACAATTCAAACTAATTCTGTATCTATCCGGCTAGGAACGATAAGCGATAGAGATCGAACCTATTTCAACGGAATTTTAATAGGGGCTACGGGTGAATTCGGACAAAGCTACCCATCCGGTTACGATAAAGTTCGCATTTATGAAATTCCTGATAACTTAATTCGTAAAGGAGCAGAAAATTTACTCCTAATCGAAGCAGAAGAATATTTTTACGACACAATGGGAATTGACCAGGACAAAACTGAAATAGGTCCGACTAGAATGATCGAAAAAAGTTTTATCAATTTTGAATACGTGAAACTTGTCCTGCTTATGATTTATCTTGTCGTCGGAATGTATTATTTATTTTTATTCGTTAGACGAAGAAAAGAAAAAGAAAATTTTATCTTTGGTGTATTCACTGTTATGCTCGTCTTATATCAGTTGATGCGAAACCAGCTTCGCAATGAGTTTAATCTTGATTTTG
Organism: Leptospiraceae bacterium; assembly: GCA_025360185.1. GTDB lineage: Bacteria > Spirochaetota > Leptospiria > Leptospirales > Leptospiraceae > UBA2033. The sequence goes on from JANYCR010000471.1 coordinate 4,481, forward strand.
TGTTAATTAAGAAATGTGAATACATTGTAATAGCCACAGTTGTTCCTGTTTTTGCTCATTTCATCCGGCAATTATTCAAATTCAAATGGAGTATATTTCAAAAAATTGCAGATGGAATTTTATTCTTAGTTTTTATCTACGAAATATTCATTACAAATATTCGACATTATAACATTATAAATACTACTATCGTTCAACCTGTATGGGTAGTATACATGATTCTCATATTCTATTTTCTAATTGTGAGGATGAGAGAAAAAAACAAAGATGCAGTTTTTATTTTTTTAGGAGTAGTTGTAATTTTCTGTGCGTTGGTTGTAGATACTCTAAGCACAAGAGGAGTTTTTATTTTTCCTAAAATTATGGGCTATGCCTTTTTCTTTTTTATATCGAGTTTAGCCATTATCCTCGCCAATAAATCTGTTCGTTTACAAGAAGAAGTAGAAGAACTAAATGAAAATCTAGAAAAAAAAGTTGCGCTACGCACAGAGGAATTAAGTCAGAGTTTAGAGAATGTAAAGAAATTAAAGATGTCGCAAGATGGTGATTATTTCCTCACATCTCTTTTGATTAAACCACTCGGAAAAAATCGAGCTGAAAAAAACCAGGTTTTAATTGACTTTATTGTAAAACAAAAGAAGACTTTTGAATTTAAAAACAAAGTTTCTGATTTAGGTGGAGATCTTTGTCGTGCAGAGAGTTTGATTTTGCGTGGGCGGAATATGACTGTATTCTTCAACGCAGATGCTATGGGCAAATCGATGCAAGGCGCTGGTGGTGCTCTTGTTATGGGCTCTGTATTTGATTCCATTTTAGAGAGAACGAGGCTAAGCAAAGTTGTTCAAGATGAATATCCAGAAAAATGGCTGAAGAATTCTTTTATCGAACTTCACAAAGTATTTGAAAGCTTTCAAGGTTCGATGCTTGTTTCAATTGTGATGGGGCTAATAGATAATAGAACCGGTCTCATGTATTTTATTAATGCTGAGCATCCTGTGAGTATAATTTACAGAGATGGAAAAGCAAGTTTTATCGACGAAGATTTTATTTTTAGAAAACTAGGAACTGAAATCGCACAGAGCTATATTTATGTAAAAACATTTCAAATGAAAGATGGAGACATTGTTATCAATGGATCAGACGGACGAGACGACATTCTTATCTTGGATGAAAAAACAGGCGAGAAAAATCTCAATTACGATCACACTCTTTTTCTTGGAACTGTGGAAAATTCCGGCGGAGACATTCACTCAATCGTAGATATACTCTATAAGAAAGGAGAGATTACGGATGATTTGTCGCTCATGAGTATTAAATTTACCAACCAGGAAGTTCTTATTGAAAGTGACACTGCTCGTGGAAGAATTAAATCACTCATTCAAGAAAAGAAATTTAACGAGGCAGTCCTTATTGCAGAAGATCATTTAACTTTAAACCCTTCTGATACAGAATGTATTTTTCTGCTTTCCTATGCTTATAAAAAAACCCAGAATTTCAAGGAAGCAATCAAAGCAGGTGAGCGAGTTCGCCTAAGAGAGCCAGCGCACGTTCGAAATTTGGTAAACCTAGCACACTGCTATTTTAGAATGAAAGACATTGACCGAGCAAAATACCTTGCTGGTTTAATTCCTGATGGCGGAAGAGAAAAAGAATTTGCGAAGATATTTTTGATTGAGGAATAATGCTTGTTTGCCACAGAGGCGCGGATTCGATAAACTCACCGCAGGCGCCGACACGGAGAATATTTTGGTTTGAGGTTTGAATTTTCACTTTGTCATTCCCGAAATTTTCTGTTGGGAATCTGTTGTGGGATAAATCATATTTTAAGGCGAGGAGAATTTAATAAGTAAGCATGGAATGGAAAGATTATGAAAAGCAAGTTCTTGAATATTTCAAAATGAGACATCCTGATGGAATATTTAAGACTAACATAAAGTTACCCGGCAAACTTTCAAAAACTCCTAGAGAAATTGATATTCTAATTGAAATTTATATATCAGAATTTACACTTCGAATCGCTATTGAATGCAAAAGTTGGAAATCAAAACTTGATGTAGCAGACGTAGGATCGTATATCGATAAATTGAAAGATGTTGGAATTTCTAAGGGAATTATGATTTCTAAATTTGGTTATAGCGAAGGAGCACATGCTAGGGCAAAAAGTGAAATCGAACTCCAACTACAGGTTCTTAATTTTGAAAGTATTAATAGTTACATTGGTTTTTGGGGTAACCCATACAGAGGAAATGTTGGTGCTATAATTCCTGCTCCTACCGGATGGGTTATAAATTCAGATATTCCGAAAAATTGGTTACCAGATATGCTCTGTCTCATTCACCCTTTTGAATTTAATATTCAAGAATCAATAAATAGAAAAAGTTTTATATACTTTCAAATTTCTCCGTTTGAGACAATTGATTTAAAATTAAGATTGCAGGAACAAGATAAAGTAGTCTTACAAAAAGACCCTGAATCAAAGATTGAATACTGGGAAGAGGAAATAAATGAGAAGAAATATTTATTTCGGAAAATAAGTTATAAGAAGAAAGGAATTTCTGAACTAACCTGTGGAATGGAAATGAATATTTTTTTTTCTTACTGTGTTTATTCTTTGCCAGACAATTA
>JANYCR010000514.1 GCA_025360185.1 Leptospiraceae bacterium
TGTAAAACAAAAGGTTGCGATTACCTATGATTATCCGGGTGTTACCCGCGACATCCTAAGTTATGAAATCGACAGTGAAAATTTTATTAAGCCGTTTACGCTTTCGGATACGCCAGGGCTTGATTTAGAAAATATAAATGACCTTACTTCTTCTATTATTGAGGTAGCCTTTAGTCATCTACTTGCATCTGACTTGATTATATTTGTAATAGATAGAAATGAAATCGTAGAGTATGACAGTAAGCTAATAAAGCTTTTCTTAACGGACAAGCGATTTGTTTCTAAAAATATTATTTGCGTTATCAATAAATCTGATAATCCAGAAACTGATTTTGACTTAGAATATTTTTATAGATTGGGGTTACAGGAAGTTATCCCTATCTCTGCCTTGGGACGTAGAAATTTAAGGCTACTTTTCGAAAAGATAAATTTTTATTTAGCGAAAGCACGAGTTGGAGAAAAACAAAACACTGATTTTAGTATCAGCATTGTAGGAAAACCAAACTCAGGGAAGTCCAGTTTTTTAAATTCTATTCTGGGATTTAATCGTGCTGTTGTGAGTGAAATTCCTGGAACGACACGCGACACAGTTCATAGCACGCTCAAATTCGAGGATAAGAATTTACTCATTGTAGATACTGCGGGAATACGAAAAAATAGTAAGTCAGCTGAAGAGTTGGAATTTTATTCTTACAAGAGAACTCTTCAATCCATTGAAGAGTCAGACGTAATCGTTCATATCATCGATGCAACAAAGGGGATGGGTGAGTATGACAAGAAGATATTTGCTATTATCCGCGAGAGTGGAAAGCCTGTCGTGCTCGCTGTAAATAAATGGGATTTGATTAAGGATAAGGATGATAATACGTTTAGAGAATATAAGAAAGATCTAATTTCTCGCTTCTATCCAACGTCTGCGATTCCAGTCATTAGCATTAGTGCACTTCAAAAACAGAGAGTTCGAAAAGTTTTGGAAGAATGTGTAAAAGTTTACGAAAAAGTAAATACTAAGATTCCGACATCTAAGATCAATCAAAGATTGACCGAGTGGATGTCGGAGGGAAAGATGGGGTTACAGGCAAAGAAGCCTCCTAAGATTTTATACGCGACGCAAATTTCTATGACTCCTTTCAAATTATTATTATTTGTAAATCATGTAGATTTATTTAAGAAACCACTTTTAAGTTTTATAAAAAGTAGAATCATAGAAGAGTTCGAACTAAACGGAGTGCAGGTGGAATTAGAAATAAGATCTGACAGAAAAAAAGAAAAGGAATATCGTGATTAGATGCTTTTTGTTTATTTAATTATCAGTTTTTTCTTGGGCTCATTTCCGAGCGCTCATATTGTGTCTTCGCTGCAAGGTGTTGATATTAAAAAAGTCGGAAGTGGAAATGCGGGAGCTACTAACGTTCTTCGTTCGGTTGGTTGGAAATCAGGGCTACTTGTGCTTATCTTCGATGTAGCAAAGGGAATTGCTCCGTTTTTTATTTACTCATATTTTAATATTCAGGAAACTTTTTTAGACTTAGAATGGATTCCACTCCTAGGTGGGATGTCTTCTATACTCGGTCATGTATTTAGCCCATTTTTAAAATTCAATGGAGGAAAAGGAATTGCAACCTCTGTCGGTGTTTACCTTTACCTGCTACCGATCCCTTGTCTTATAAGTGGACTTTTAGGTGCACTTATTCTTTACTGGAAAAAAATTGCGTCCCTTGGCTCTATTGTGGGATTTTTCTTTCTGCCGATATTTTATGTAGCCTATATGGGAAATTCTTATTCTTCTAAAATTTTGACTTTAGTAATCTTCAATTTCTTTCTTGTTTTATTTACACACCGCCAAAATATAAAAAGAATTATTGACGGAACTGAACTGAGTTTTAAAAATAAATCAAATGGCAATTGATACTTTATCCATCGTAAATAACGATCAGCGAGTATTCGCACTTAAACTATTCATTGATGATCATCCCTATTTTGAATTGCAAGATTTATACAAATGGTTATATTATGGCGAGTTTGGATATGAAGAGCATATCAGTTATTTGAAAAAGGAAAAGGGTCAGCAAGAACTTCATAAAATCTTAGGCGATATTAAATACGAACAAAACATCGAGAATCTTTCTGACTTAATCTGGAAGCCGATGGGTCTTTCGCAGAGATTTGTCATGGTCTTTGTTACTCAGTATCATAAGCAGCTCTGTCCACTGAATCGTCTGGTTAACTTAATAGAAAGATCTCCCGCCTTTCAAGGAACACGAATGCATTTTAAATTGGATTGGAGCTTTGTGAAAGATTATGTTATCCGCACTCAAAGCCACCGCATCAGTAAGCAAGATTTCTACGGGTTCGAAGATCGAATTAATTTTCATAGTTTACCCCTTGTTAGCTTCACTAATATTTTTCTTGGAAAGAATCCCGAAAAATACCGGGTTGTTCCACGGAAATTATTCTTTGATTTTTTTCCCGAATTCAATGACAACCGAGATATACTACCTACAAAAGCTGGCGATTCCCTGATTGACTGAGAGTTTAAAAGGGATTAGCTTTACTTTCGGGATACTAGTAAGTAAACGAAAAGAATAAGAGTTAAGTATATAAATCGAGTGGAGGATTATTCATTACCCTCCGCAGAATATCGCTACGTGTAATAATTCCTAAAAGGTGTTTTTTTTCTTTATCTAAAATTGGAACTGATCCCACTTTTTCTTCAAACATGATTCTTGCAATTTCGCGGATTGGTGTTTCCGGAAAAGCAGATAAAACTTTAGTCTGCATTATATCTTTTACCTTTTCGCGGTTCGATTCGACAATTGAGGTTCGTAGATTTTGGATTGTAAATTTTAATAAATCTCTTTCAGAAAGAATTCCCTGCAGAAAAGAACCCGAGTCTATCACGGGCATATGTCTAAATCTCTGGCTATGAAAAATCATTTCTACTTTCACAATAGAATCGTTAGGCGAAATACATTGAACATTGGTGCTCATAATATCGCGGGCATAAAAAATTTGTTTTCGTTCTTCTTTGGAATTAGATTGCTCTTGCGAATAAATATCTGCCACATCGATATACGCCTCTGCTGCGAACCCTGTTTTGGAGTGTGTAATAACGATTGTATCCTCGGGATCACCAACTTCAATGGACTTATCAGCAACCCCCGGATGAAGCGCGTTAATTTTTTTAATAGATTCTGATTTTACTTTGGGAATGTATGGCTCTACTATTCCCTGCGTTACCCAAATGAACATTCTATCGCTCCTTACTGTAAATAAATTTCATCAACACTAGCCTTATTATCGTTCAGGCAAACAAGATACAAAAATGAAAATTAATTCTTCATTTTAAGAATCGAGGTAGTTTAAAACATGGTCTTGTTAAAGCTATGAAAGATCTTTTGTCTCAGTATGTAAAGAAGTTATCCAAGACGGATTTTGAGTCAGCACATAAAAAGAAAGGTCAGTATAAATTTTACGGAATTCCGGATTCCTCAGTCTCATTTCTTGCCGCTGCGATTTATTCCTTTCAAGATAAAAAATCTTCTATTCTTGTTTCTGCGACAAATACAGATGCAGAATCATTATTTCGGGAAGCACTTAGTTTTTTGCCCCGAGAAAGCCTTGCCTATTTTCCCGGACCCGAAGTTATTCCCTATGATTATGCACGCTATTCTAGAGAATTAAAAATTGATCGTATCAATGCGCTGGCTCGAATTTTAAATGGGGAAAGAATTTTATTATTCACCTCTGCGATTGGTTTTTTAAAAACACTTCCGTCCCCTGATATTCTAAAAGGCAAATCATTTAGTTTAAGAAAAGGAGAAGAGATTGATCAAACTGATTTAATAAAGACTTTGGTAGGACTTGGCTACACCCGGGAAGAAATATGTGAAGAGTTCGGAAGATTTTCAGTTAAAGGTGGAGTCGTTGACGTTTACTCACCGTTATTCACTGACCCGGTTAGACTAGACTTTTTTGGAGATA
>JANYCR010000517.1 GCA_025360185.1 Leptospiraceae bacterium
GGTGTAAAGAGATTGAAAATTACTTGGGACATCTTCAGAAATATAACCCCTGACTTTGGAGATAAAATTTTTTGGATCGCATGTGGTATTTGGAATTTCCACCTTACTTGAATTTCTTAATTTACCAACAACTCTAATATACCTTTCCAATGGAACAATCAAGAAAGATAGTTTCCAAAATCGATTGGTAGTAGTTTCAATCGTAACCGAAATTGAAGTCCTCGGATACCATAATCTTTCCCCAAAGGAAAAAACTGAATTCATTGAATTCTTCAAGAACACAGAAGTAATTCCGATCAGCACAGAAATAAAAGAACTTGCAATTGCTCTTCGACAAAAAAGTAAAATCAAACTTGCAGATTCTATCATTGCCGCAACTGCCCTAGCAAGAAATATTCCCCTTGTAACAGTGAATGAAAATGATTTCAAAAAAATCAAAGAACTAATCATCATTAACCCCTTAAAGAAATAAAATTTTACCCCGTTTAGTTCAAAACACCTTTTTATGAATAAGGGGCAATCCGATTTTGCTTTAAGCTTTTAATTTGTGGGATAGAAAGAAAAATAATTATGGGAGAAGTGAGATGCAATTTACTAAAAAGAAATTGCATTTATTTACGTTATACCGTATAGTGTAATAAAAGATGATTGTAAATTTTTCGAATAAGCCAACTGAAGAGTTATGGGAAACTAATGCATCAAAGAAATTTCCAAAAGAAATTTGGGTTAGAGCAAAGGCTCTCTTAACGATTATGCAAAATACATCTACTTTGGATGATTTAAAAATAAAAGGTCAACCACCTAATATAAGGCTCCATAAATTAAAGGGAAACAGAAAACTGGAATGGAGCATAACTATATCGCTTCCCTGGTGTATAACGTTCCAATTTAAGGATGGCAAATTTTTTGATGTAGCGATAGAAAACTATCACAGAGGTTAATTATGATAAAAAATCCAAAACCAATGCACCCGGGTCAAGTTCTTGCAGAAATTTATATGAAAGAAATGAACTTAAATCAATCTCAATTAGCAGAAAAATGCAAATGTTCTCATCGTAAGATAAATGAGATTGTAAACTGTAAAAGATCTATTAGTCCAGAATTTGCCTTGGTATTAGAAAAAGTGTTAGGCACTACTGCGGAAATGTGGGTTAGGATGCAAGCTGAGTATGACCTTTATGTAGTAAGAAAAAAAGCAGCTTAGATTCAATCTACCGATCATAAATGGAGTAGGGGATTTTGACTTCTGGTAATGGTATTCATCTCGGAAGTCGAGATTATTTAAAAAACTAAAATTTTACCCGTTTAGTTCAAAACACCTCTTTATGAATAAGGAGCAATCCGATTTTGTTTTAAGCTTTTAATTTGTGGGATAGAAAGAAAAAATAATCCTTTCTCAGTGCCGGCGCCTGTGCTGAGCAACGTCGAAGTATGGCAATTTTTGTAATACAAATTTTCTATTGCCAAATTGCCTTGTCGTATTTTTAGCTTATCTTATGGCAATGGATAATTTTACTGAGCGAGCATTTGATCTTATCACTGGAATTGAAGCCTATAACAGCCCTTATGCAGAAACTGTAGGCGATCCAGTTGAAATTGCAAACGAGCTAGCACAGGCTGCGGCGTTAAAGACAGCAGGAATTAGTGCAGGGCTTTCTCTTCCAACAGGACTATTTAGCATCTTCACAATTCTTCCAGAACTATTCATGGTCTATCGAATCCAGGGGCATCTGATTAAGGATATAGCCTCGCTTTACGGAAAAGAAGCGCTAGTCACAAAAGAACTTTTGATTTATTGTATGTTTAAACAAACAAGCCTTCATCTAGTAGAGAGATTATTAGAAGATGTGGGGACAAAGATAATTATCCGCCCGACTACGATTCGATTTGTGGAATCCCTTCTACAAAAACTCGGAATGAATCTTTCCAAAAAATTAATTCGCACGCAACTCTTAAAATGGCTTCCACTTCTAGGTGCAGTATTAACGGGTGGACTCACCTATTTAGATACTAAGTATGTAGCTGCAACTGCGAGTGGGCTATTCGCAAAAGAAATTTTAATCGAGAGTGGAGAAATCGAGCAAGCATAATGAGGAAGCGGCTAATTATATTCTTATTATTTTTAATTTCCTGTGAAAATAAAAATGAAGCAATTGTAAAAGACATTGATACACTAATCGAGGATGAAAAATTTTCTTTAGCGCAGGACAAAATTAAAAGTAAGCTGGAAGGAAAAAGAACGTCAGACGAAATTCTTTCCAATAAAAAACCAACAAATGCGCGCATTATTGAGGTTTCAAATGATAGAAATCGTGTTGTATGGACAGAGGACAAACAAATTACCTTCCGTGATTTAGCAAACCCGCTTAGTAAAAGTTTGACATTCCCGGATGTACCCGAAATGATAAGTGTTTCATCAGAGGCAGAATATGCAATTGTATTGTTCAAACTCTCGAACGGTGCAGGATGTAGGATGGTAAATGTATCACTCATTGAACCTAAACCATCTTATTTATCGGACACTTATGTTTCGTGTAAAAATAGATCTGCTGTATCGTCTGACGGTTCGAGTATATATTATTTTATAAATGAAAATCTTTACGAAGAAACTCTGAAAGATCCTAAAAAACCGAAACTTCTAGTAACCAAAGAGCGGTTTGAGTCTATATACCCCAATGTAAAAAATAGAACTCATATTTTTTCCATCGCAAAAACATTTCTAATTTTCTTTGGAAACGCAGGAGTATATAATCTCTATTGGTTTAATCCAAAAGATAGTAGCATAACAAAATTAGCCTCTGAAATCATTACTCCAAAATTGTATTATGGCAATGGGAAAAATGCATTTGTATTATCGGGAGTTGTGGGCTCCTTACTTCTAAGAGAAATTAAATATACTTCTTACGGAGAGCCTACAATTTCAAAAGGAGTTCCTATTACGTATAACGAAATAAACCCTTTTCCTACAACCAAAGCAAATGAATTTATTTCGGGTAAATCAGGAAGTATCTATAAATGGGGCACTTCGATTCAGAAAAAAATCTATCCAATCATTGCAGACAAATTCTGGGTAGTCGCAAGGGACTATATTATTTATGAAAATAACGCGAAAGAACTGATTCTCACAAGCACAGAATTTTCTCCAGAAGATTGGAAGTTACTCGATTTATATAAGCAGGTTAAGCAAAAGAGTAAGTAGGCGCTGATTCACCTCAGTTTCACTGTAGATAAGGAACTAATACAGTGAAGTTCCTTGCGCAAGCGTTGGGTTTGCGACAGCGCGAGCGAAGCAAACGGGTGGAAATGCCTGAAAAGACGATGGACTACTGCACATTTACGCATGGGAGTTGTAAGACTTTTTCGTTCGAAGTTCAAACTCAAATTAGAAGCGGCTACTTACTAATATCCACTACTCTTTAAACATTTCGCAGACTGTCTACGAAATCTAGAAAAAATTTTACGATCCCTACCCTCTTTTAAATGAGTCTTGATTTTGGCGTTTGGGAATACCCAATTGTCTTCTACTCATTCATGATTCTACAACCAGGCTCACGATAGAAAAAACGCAATACAAAAAAAACTAACAAGCCGTGACGTACTAACCCTAGTCAAACAAGAATTAGCCCGAACAAAAGGTCGCTTCGATACAAAATTTATTGCATTCGCAATAAATTTCAATTCCACCCGTTCGCGTTGCTCACCCAACAGCCGAGCTATTCTTTCTTAGTATAAAGCTCAGGTGCGTCTAATCCACGTAGCCGCAAGCGTTGTTCGATGGACACGGAAAAACCAAGGTTGATGTTGACAAGCAGAGTGTCTCCGTCGATGACTCGTTCGAGATACGCTTTGTAGGTAAATAGCTCTTTGACGTTTGAGTTTAGTTTGAAAGAGTAAGTCTTGTTCTCCTTTGCGGATTCTATGATAGAACCGATTTTGAATTTGGAAAGATTTTCTTTTTCTTCTAGTAGGATGGAAAAACCTAAATCGAGATACGGTACATTCGATACGCTTGCTAAGAAGCAAGCTACTTCCACCCTTTCGCTTATCGCTCACCTACCGCCAAGAGATGGGGGAACTTCTAAGAAGTTTGTCGAATCTTGCTTGAAGGATTGTAAGTTTTTGATTCTCAAGACGCATGGGAAAGATAAATATGATCGTTACCTCGTCGATGTTTTCTATTTAAAAAGTGAATCGGATGAAGAGAAGGTTGTAAAGGAAGGATTGTTTTTAAACAATGAATTGCTGGTTGGAAATCCTGCGGTGAAGATGTAGGCGATTAGCTACAAACCCAAATCTTCTATTTGTTTTGCAATCCGATAAGTCTGCCTTATAGAACCGTTATCATAAAGTTTATTTATAAACTGAACATCTCGCCCAATAGCATTTGCGATTCCTTCTTTTCCTTTAGGATGGTTTTTACAAGCATCGGAAATATATTTTAAAGAATAGGATTTGATTTTATTTAGTAGAGCCTC
>JANYCR010000605.1 GCA_025360185.1 Leptospiraceae bacterium
GAGCAAAAGTATAGACTTTTATACGAGAATGCTCCTATTGGTATCATGTTAGTGGACATCGATGGAAATATTGTTGAGAGTAATCAATATTTACTGCAATTGCTTGGCTATGAAAGAAAAGAATTTATCGGGTCAAGGTATCTAGATTTTATTCAAGATGAATTTAAGGAATATAAATTAAACGCATACAAGCAGTTGCAACAAAAAAAAGCCAAGCAGATTTATGTCGAAGAAAAAATAAAAGCTAAACAGGACAATTTTATCTGGACCGGGTGTTACTCAAATGGTTTCTTTTCTAAAGACGGAGATTATTTATTTGAATTAAATTTCATTGTTGAAATTGAAAATCGTAAACAATCAGAAGAAGACCTTTTGAAGCTAGACGAATCTAAGAACGCTATTTTAAATATTGTAGCGCATGATTTGAGATCTCCAATCGGGGGAATTATCAGCCTAATACAAATTATGCTCGAAGATGAGAGAAATCCATTACATAGAAAATATCTCGAACTTGCGGAAACTTCGGGGAATCATGTCTTGAATATCGCCAATGATATTTTGGAAGTATCTCAAGCATCAGATACTGAGGCTTTCATAGTTAAGGAATTAACTGAGCTAAATCAATTTCTAAAAGATTGCATTCAGTTTCAAGAGTTACAGGCATACGAAAAGTCAATCCAAATTGTTTTTACCAGCTCGGTCGAAAAGGTTTTTGCAGAAATAAATCGTGATAAAATGTTACGTGCTATTACGAATTTATTATCCAATGCAATTAAGTTCACTAGAGAGTCAGGTAAAATAGAATTATCTTTGAGTTTGAAAGATAAACGACCGTTAATCACTGTAAAAGACAGCGGCATTGGAATTCCAAAAAGTAAACAACCCTATCTATTTGAAAAATTTTCAGCAGCAAGAAGAGTTGGAACAAAAGGTGAGAAATCAACTGGTCTCGGTATGTTTATCGTTAAAGAAATTATAGATAGACACGCTGGCAAATTAACTTTCGAAAGCGAAGAAAATAAAGGCACTAGTTTTTATATAGAATTATGAAGCAGAAAAAAGATATTATCGAAACTACACAAATTATTGAAGAAATCTTGAAGCCATATAGTAAGGCAGTGTTAGAGACTGTAAATGAACTAAGAGATTTTTTCAAAGAGGAATTTCCATCACTCATAGAAAAAGGATATCCAGTATGGAAAGGCATTGGGTATAGCGATTCTAAATCTGGTTATCTATGCGCCATATTTCCATTAGACGCAGAAGTAAAATTAGGATTCGAGTATGGGATTATTTTAAAAGATAAAGACAAAGTTTTAAATGGGGAAGGAAAACAAGTTCGCTATTTGAACATAGCTCTGGGCACTGACATAAATCGCAAGCAAATTAAAGATTTCGTTAAACAGTCATTAGCCCTTCCAATCTTAAAAAAAGATAAGCTGGCAATGATTGATTTGGTTCGGAAGGCTTAGGCAATATTCCCTTTATAAATTCTATCAATTCGTTTTCTATTTGGTCCAAGGGATCGGTCAAATCTTGTTAGCTTCATTCCTGCTATATTTGGATTTTTATCTAAAATTTTTTCTAAAATCTTTTTATCGCGAAGAACTTCTAAATTCACAATTTGTTTAATTGCGGGTTTAATTAGTAAATTGAGTCCAAAATGAGAAAACAAGGGATATTTCATGTAGGTAAAAGTGATTAGCCCCACGCTAGTATCGGAAATCGGATTGAAGAAAAGGTAAATTCTAAGTCTAGTATCGCTTGGTTCATTCGTTTTTGCGTCAACCCAGTATTGATCATAGACAGTATACACCGGTGAAAAATACGTCGTCCAATCATCCACAAATAAGTCCTTCTTATCTAATCCTAATATATAACGAAATAAAGGCGGGAGTTTTTTCTGAGGACCTGTATTTTTAATTCGAACTTTAAGGTCGTCTATTTCGGGCTCGACTACTACTTCTTTCATTTTCTTATTATCATATCCCAAAAAGGCGTGGACACTAGGAGTATGTTCGACTTCCGTAAAATTATCAAGAACTAGTTCAAGAGGTGCAGAAATTGAATAGCGGGAAATGTCCATTAGTCCGAAACCTTCTATATCAAAATACGGGAAAGGTGCCGATGAATTCGCAGACTTAATCCAGATAGCCCCGTAGAATTCTAAGCATTCAAACTTGGCAGCAGAAATTTTACAGTCTTCAGTTCCCGGACTTTCGCCTTTCCCATTTCTATCAAAACTCATTCCATGGTAAATGCATGTTAGCCTTCCGTTTTTTACAGAGCCGAGGCTAAGTGCCATTCGTCGGTGTGGACAAATATCCTCCAATGCTGAAGCGAGTCCTTCCTTATCTCGAAATAAGACGACTTGTTTTCCATTTAAAATAATTGCTTTTGGTTTTGATTTTAATTCATTAGATTTTAAGACAGGGTGCCAATGATCGAATACAGACATAAAATCCCCTTAATTCGGATATTCTTTTACAATTTTTTTGCCGATTTTTTTTGCTTCAATTCCAATATTTCTAAGGAAGCCACCTACATGATTATTGAATCCAAGAAAATAAAGTCCTGGTAAATCTGTTTCGCTTCCTCTAATTTTAGGATAACCTTTTTCATTGAATAACTCTGAGTTGCCGCTAAAGATAGATTCTAACCCAGAACGATAGCCAGTAGCAAGAAGCACAACATCGAATTTTTCTTCTTTGCCATTTTTGAAAAGAATGGAATCTCTATTGAATGTTTGAATTTCAGGAACGACGGAAATCGCACCTTGTTTAATGAGGCTAACAGTGCCTACATCTATGAGCGGGACTTTCTCTTGGTATTTAAGTTGGGAAATCGTACCGAATTCAGGAGTTACAAGTCCATACTTCGAGTAATCGGGAACTATCATTCCTAAAATTGTCTTGCTTAGGTAATCTCCAATCTTAGGTGGAAGAAAGCTGAACAGGAGAGCAGAGTATTGCATCGGAGTGCCCCAGATTTCTCTCGGTACTATTCTTACGGGACTACGAACACAGATGCTAACCTTTGCACCTGATTCGAATAAATCAATTGCGATTTCGCCTCCGGTATTGCCGATTCCAACGACTAATACTCGTTTGCCCAAAAAAGATTTTCCATTTCGATAGTCTTTACTGTGTAGAAACTGTCCCTGAAAGTTTTCTATCCCGTCCCATTTAGGACTTAGAGGTGAATGATTGTAACCTGTTGCAATGATAATTTTTTTAGATTTATAGATTACTTCCGGTGTTTCTGTAATCCAGAAATCTCCATCCCGATGAATAGCTTTAGCTGGTTGATTGAAGTAAGGCACTAAGGAAAATTTTTTAGCATAGTCTTCCATGTATTCGATGAATAATTGCCTCGGCACATAACGTGGATAATTCGCTGGAAATGGCATGAAAGGAAAAGCCGATAATTGCTTTACTGTATGTAGATGAACTCTTTCATAATGGTTGTGCCAGGCATAGCCTACTTTATCGTTTTTTTCAATGATGCTAAATGAAACACCGCCCAGTCTAAGAACTGCACCTACAGCAAGACCTGCCGGACCTCCCCCAACAATAAGCGTATGTATTTCTTTCGGTATCCCTGTTTCATCCATAAATCAAAACGTCTAATTCATTTGATTTCTTAGCAAGACATTTTTTATTAAGATTTCTCATCCATGAGGACTTCGAAGATTTTTGATTTATTTATTAGGTCGGAAAGTTTTTGTAATTCAATTGAGTGGATGGGTGGAAAATCTAGACGAGTCTGATATATTTTTTTTTCTACATAAAACTTCGCCTTTTTGTTTTTTTTAGTTTCTTGGTCTGCATCGTAGAATGTTAGATTTTTATTATCCCATACTAGTTCATCAGCCCAGATTTTTCTTTGGTCCATTTGCACTTTATTTGCTACGTATTGATTATAAGTATAATTCAATTGAATCGAGACTCGCTTTGTGCCGGGATCAACAAATTTATATTTTAGATCGAGTGATTGTGATTTGCCGCAACAAGATAAAGTATAGGAAATAGTTTCGAATAATACTGGTCGAAAGGAACTTTCTTGAAAGTGAAATACGATTAAAATTTTTTGGAGAGTAGCAGAGCCTGAATTGCCTTCGAAGGTTGCAAAAATCATTTTTTTGCCGTCACCTAAAATATCCTGGTATTCAACGTCTGCAAAATTATACCAGGATGGGATGATTATTTTTTCGGGTTTGCCAACAAGAGATTGTTTTTGCAATTCATATACAAAAAGAATCATCTCATTTCCAGAAAATTCTTCTACAACGCAGTCTAATTTATCTTTTGTTTTGAGAGCGTGAAATTTGCAATCAGAGTAGGCATGAGTTGAACTAACTTCTTTTTCTGCCTGGGCAGATAATAGAAACGAGAATAAAAAAAATAAATAAAGGAGGTATCTTAGGTTGATCAGTTTCATTCCATCTATTAATAACATAGAAGTCCTCCACTAATTTCATATACTCAAAAAATCTCACTATATCTATCGAAAGAATTTAATAAATTAGTAATAGGGAAACTGAGTAGTTTTGAGGAAAAACTTAAAAAATTACTGATTGCAATTCGAAAAGGATTTTGAAAACTTACAGTATGATACTCAATCTTTTTAAACGGAATTTATTTTTCTTAATTTGCATTATTCTTTCGGCTAACGCACTATTGGCGAATCTGAGAGCACCCTGGGTAGTTAATCGATATCCTTCTTATGCTTTAGCAATCTCGAACCCTTCGCTAATTGTCTTAAAAGAAAATTTAGAGTTTAAATGTGATCCTGTCTACGAAGGAGATGGTGATTTATCGCTGATTGTGAATAAAAACTGTAAAGTAGAGGCTGTTTATTTTATACAATCTACGGTAAATATGAATTATCCACTAGAATTTATTTTGCCATCTGAAAAAATAGTTACTACTTCGGTAAATGATTCTGCCAGTGAAATAGCTAAGCCAATTCTCTTAACTATTTCGGATTTAGAAAAAGAGGGATACCGTCTTTCTGACTTGTGTAAATTTTGTGAGGAAAATATTAATAAGCTTTATGCTGCTTCTTTTAATGCAAATTTTATCATTGGAGCAAATACAATTCGCGTCCAATATGAACAGCCTTTAGCGGTTACAGAAATCAGCCATGGATATTTTCAATCTAGCAAGTGGAGTAATTCATTTGCCTATGAACTTTGGCCTTTAAGAGAATGGAAATTAGATACAAATTTTGAAATGAATATTAAATTTACAACCAAAGTAGGAAGTGCATTTAGTCGGTTCTTTGGCAAAAAAATAAAAGCAGAATGTCGTGGACTTGATTTGCGTTTTGTAAAAATGCCAAGTGCAACATTCAAAAAACAATCAGGGGAAAATGGATTTAAGAATTTTTATGAATACAATCAAAATCTAAATCCAAATTATATATTTACTAGTAACAGTAAAAACTACTACGATAAAGATAATCTAGTCTACGAACTTTCCTTAAAAGAAAAATTTCCTGACAGACTTAGTTGTTATTTTGGACACGAGAAAAATTGAAAATGAATTATGTAAGAGCCTATTCATTCGTTTTAATTACGTTAGCTATTTTCTCATATTGCAAGGAAGCGGAGAATCCATATATACCGACTCTGGATATTTTTGCGAGAAATTTTACTGAAAGCCTTCCTAAGAAAGTGGAAATAGAATTAGAACTTCGTGAAATTTTAAATACAGAAAATAAATTTTGCGAAAATTCATTTCAGAATAAGAAAATTGATTTGAGTGGAGATAATGATAATATATTCGTTAGCGATATAGAGCAAATTACTGCTTTCACCTATCTCTCGGTTTACAAACAAAAGATAAAAAATAAGCCAGACATTTTTGTATTAAAGTCAAGGTGTTGTCCGATGGGACCTTGTTATACATCCTATTTTTTCCAAAAACAAGAGAGCGGTAAATGGAAGTTATTCGATACAATTCCGGGTGAGGTGGTTGATTATAAAAAGAAAAAAGATCATACTATAATTAAATTAGAAGATAATATGTTAACTATGCTTACCTATATTGGATTTTGGAAAGAAAGTCGATTCGAACCACTCCTTGTCTATCGTTATATGAATGTTGAAATTCCGAATTCTTTTACTCAGACTAAAAAGATTTTTACTGAAAATAAACAATTGAATTTACTCAAGAGACCGAAAGATTACCACATTGACAATCTTGCTTTTCGTTTAAATATTGCGGCTAATACCAATTATTATATTCTGAGTGAATCGGCTAATCATTATTTTATTTTAATTAAAGCTACATCTGAACAAATGAACGATGTCCTTGAAAATTTTAGAGGAGAGAGAGAATATCTAGTTGAGCAAATACAGGGAGTGGGGAGGGACATGAAGAAAACAAAAGACTTAGAAAAACTTCTTAGTAAAACTTATTATAATATTGGCTGGGTGGAAAAATTTTAGTATTCTAAGGGAGTATTTTTCTTTTTGCGCGGTTAGCGGCAAATACAAGTCCCTGCGCATTGATTGACGCATCCGGTTTTAATAAATCTAAAACAGAGAAGGAAATACTTCGTTTTGTAAATTCTTCTTTATAGAATTGCATGATTTTATTTTCGCAGAGGATTTGTAATTCTGTATCGGGCTGATTGGATCGGACAAGCTCTTTTAAAATTAATTCCATTCTATCAATTCCAAAAAGCATTTGATCTGCACCTGACTTCATATCAGTCCAGGAATCAAAGTGTGTTAAATAAGCCTTATCCGCTTTAGTCTTTAGAATTTTTTCAATACTGAGTTTTGCTTCGTCTGCATGAAAGTCTGTTGGCGTAGTCGATGGAAATAAAAAAGGCGATGTTCCCTGCCTCAGGGGAGGATAGCTAATCCCAAAAGAATCTCCCGTAAAAATCGAATTGGTCTTCGAATCTAAAATCACAAAATGATGATTCGCATGTCCACGAGTATAGATAAACGTTAACTCTCTCGAACCAAACTTAAGAACTTCCCCATCTTGCATGACTCGAACTCGTTCACTTGGAACTTCTAGAATTTCTCCATACATCTTGATGAAATTTTCTTTGCCGTAAACCGTACTTGCGCTTTCAATGATTCGCTTTGGGTTTATTACATGTGGTGCCGCTTTAGGATGAGCTAGCACAGTCGCATTTGGAAATTCCTGCACCAAACGAGAAGTTGCCCCTGCATGGTCTAAGTGGATATGGGTAATAATTAAATATCGCACATTTTTTTTTGAAATTTTATTTGCGGATAATGCGTTTAGTAAATAGGGAATTGCCGAATTCGTGTTGTTATCCACAAAGAGTGTTTCTTCACCTTCAAGCATTAAATAGGCTGCTGCAAATTCATCTGTATAATAATGACAATCAATTGTTTGTATAGAATTCATTCGAGATACCCCGCTCTAGTCATTCGTGCATTGTTCCTGATTATTCCTGTTTTCATTTAAAATCTAGACCCTTAGTGAGCCACGAAATCCTCTAACGGCATAATAAGATTCTGCGCCGTTGTGGTACACGAAAACAGTATCGTAGCGGCGATCGCAAAAGAGGGCACCGCCGAGTTTTCTAATAGCAGCAGGTGTTTTTATCCAGCTTGATGTTTTCAAATCGAAATTTCCAAGTTTCTGTAACTCGCGATATTCTTTTTCCGTTAAAATTTCGATTCCCATAATAGCTGCCATATCAATAGCGTTATTTTTTGGTTTATTTTCTTTTCTTGAATCCAGTGCTTCGCGGTCATAACAAAAACTTCTACGATCTTTAGGACTTTCTGGTGAAGAGTCTACGAAAATAAATTCGCCCGTCTTTTTATCATGACCGACAACATCCGGTTCGCCGCCAGTTCTTTCCATTTCGCTCAGTGACCAAAGCTTATCAGCATTAGCCTCTAGCTTTGCTAATACTTTAGCCCATTCAATATCTTTATGACGGTTTTTGTTTTTCTCGAAACGAGCTTTCAACGTTTTGAGTAGTTCTTTACATTCTTGTGGTGATAACTTTTTTTTATTTCCCATTTTCTTTTTAGCGCGAATTTGCATCGCATTGCTCCCTATAGGGCAGTTCGTACTACTATATTGTTTGGCTCTATTATTTTTTTGTTAAATAAAGCCAAATCATATAAAATATTTTAATGACCTAAGGAATAAATACATTGTCTATTGAACAAGAATCACTGCCTTGACTGACGGAAAAATCTTTAGCGTATGTCCAAGAAAAAGTATGTGTTCCAGTTGATACAGGGAATGCATAAATGCTATCTGCTACTCCGTTAACCCCGCTTCCCTCAGTGCTAGCTCCATCAATTTTAAAAACGCAAGAATCAACACCATACTCACTAGAGACTTTTCTTCTAAATATAACATAGCCAGCATTTACTGAAGCAGTGAACTGAATTACAGAAGAGGAAGAGTCTCCAATGATCGCAGAGCGCAAACAATTTCCAGATCCAGAAGCTGGACAGGGAGTTGTATTTACTGTCCAAGCATTAGTTCCTGTCCAGCCACCTGGCAAGCCACTTGTAAAATCATAGGTTGGAGTATAATTCGTATCAATTACAACAAAAGAAGAAGGACTTGTAGCCGTTCCATTGCTATTAGTTACAGTGATATTACCCGGTGTAGCCCCCGCTGGAACTGTAACCATTAAAGTATACGGATTAGAAGATGTAACCGTTGCTACAGTGCCATTAAATCTAACTACATTATTTGCATTGCCACTAATAAAATTACTTCCAGAGATCATAACAGAAGAGCCTGTAAATCCAGACGAAGGAGATACACTGGAAATTATAGTATTGGTTAAGGTAAAATTATAAGGATAATTTCTAGGCTTTGCTACTAAGTCATCAACAACCACGTAAAGTATTGATGTTGAATTTGGTGGTATAGCTGCATTAGCCTGAATTGTAGCAACTAGTTGAGTGGTCGTCGCAGAATTAACAGTAGCCGCTATACCATTAACCATTACTGTATTATTTGTTAAAGTAGTGGAAAAACCAGTTCCATTGATAGTAATAGTACTTCCGAGAGGTCCCGAAGTAGGACTGAAGCTACTAATGGTTGCACCTTTTCCTGTAGCAGTTTGTTGAACACAATACAATCTATTTGTATTATTATCGCAGAGTGCAGAAGAATTATTCAAAAACGTAGAAGAAGTAGAACTTGCTAGTCCAGTTACTCCAGAATAACCGGAAGTAGATGTCCACGAATTACAGTTATTAGTCGCATCTCCAGTCCAAATGGAGTAGGTACTTCCATAACTTATAGCGTAGGAAAGAGTGGAAGGTAGATTCCCAGAAGAATCTGTTTTACCAATGAGGTTTTCAAAAGGGGTATAATAAGAAGTATTCGCTTTCAGAGCATTATTACCATAAAGGAGAGCTTTGTAATAAACAGACGGGTTGGTGTCATAGGAAGAAGGAGCATAAAAGTCCGTATTACATCTGTAATCCGCTCCAGAAAGTCCTCCTAAATTACCATTGGTGTTGGTTGTAACAAATATTTTATTGGTAGTAGTTCCACTGGGAGGACTCGCAGTTGCTGTAAGGGAAAATTTTCCAGATGTTGCTCCAAGAACAGCGACACATCGGTAGGATCCTTTTTTGCTAGATACTTTTGTATATGTTTGGCAGGAAGAAGTGCTCTGTCCTGATGCAATTGTGTCTACATCCGAATCTGTATCGACAATTATATTTTCCTGAAAAGCAAGAACGCAGGTATAGGCGGAAGCTTGTCCCTTAACACTTGAGACAGTAAAAGCAGTAGATTCATCGTCTAACGCTTTGTATTTGTAAAATTTTACAGTATAGCTAGAAATATCATCTACGAGTGGCTTAGCCAAGCCAAACTCTACGCTACCTTCACATGTCGCGTAGGGAATATCATCTGAAAAACTAGACATACTACCAAGTAAAGCGATGGGAATCAATTTGTCTGCGGAATTAGATTTTTTTGTGGCAGAAGCAGGATCGCAATAAAAGCCAGAAAAACTAATCAGAATAAATACTACTAGATTTTGTATTTTTAACATAAAAGACCTCTTTTAAATTTGTACCCGGTAAGTTAAGCGTCTTAATAACCTCAGAGAAATTAGGTGCATTCAATTAGATTGATAGATTTAGCTTATATTAACAGGCAATCCTATTACTGAAAACTAAGGCTCTTTTGTCAAGTATATGTCAACACTAACTATTTCTAAAAGCTCGTTGGTAATTACTGTCCATCATTGGGAATCTTTGATTTTTTTTCTTGCAATTAGGGCAAATTATGTAATTGTGATTTCCCAATAGGATGCCGATAGAAATTATGGAACAAAAAAAAAGTAAGTTTATGTCGCTTATTGAGAGAATTACTGCAAAGGTTGAGAAATTAGACCACCTCTGTAATATTATCCCAATGGAATTAAGCAGTAAACGAGATGAAAGAAGTAAATGGAACAGTTGGCATTCCGAGTGGAAAAAAGCTTGGATTGATAACTCTGACCCTCTTCTGACTGAAGCAGAAAGGGAAGAGCGTAGAATCGCAACCTCCATTACAACTCGATTTCGAGCAGTCGATTAGATTGCCTAAGTTTCTTCTTGTTCTGAATTCTATTTTTAATCGATTAAGCTGAAAGGAGGATTTAGGATTATGACCATAGCAAATTTTAATAGCAACTTAAATACTTATCTTTACAGTTCCCTAAGAGAAGACTTACAAGGCTTAGTCATACAAGCACGAAATGAAATTTCAGAAGCAGAAGCGATTGAAGTTCCTAAACCTGCTCAAAGCCAATTACAAGGTCCCCGCGAAATTAAAGATGAATATGTTCCTAGTATCAAACCAAAAGTAGAAGTAACTCTAGAAGAAAGAATGAGCCAAGTAATAAGTCCAGAAGAAATGAAAAATTTACTTTCCATGCTCATGCGCACACCTCCGATTTCTCTACCAGGTCAATTGGTGGACGTAAAAGGTTAAGGTGCTTTTTCTGATTGCAATCATCATACAAGATAGTTCCTTCTGGGTGTTGGGTGTATTGTTTCTCCTATGCCTTGTTGGTTTACTTGCTGCTTTTTATAATCAACTCATAGCTCCTTTTATTCAGCAAAAAATTTCTGAAATTGATTATCCACCTGAAATCGGACAAAAATTCGAATACATTGTAAATGAGGCGGATAGGATTTCTCATTTTTCGGTCGGAGCGAATACTGGTGATATACCAACAAAATGTGCGGCTATATCGGAAGACCATTTATCTTTCACCTTTAAGAAAGATCCGCGTGGTGAAGAATATACAATTACAATAAAGCGAGAAGGTCCTATTTTATATAAGCATCCGCGTATGACGCATTTTTTAAAGATGGCTTCAACGGAAAAATTAGAAAGTCATGAGTTAATTGGAAAAGTTGCCGAGTTTAGACTATCTGATAAAATTTCTAAAGAAAGAATGATTGACTTTATTGAAATTACATTGACGACAGCTTTTGTTATTAGTAAATCAGGTAGAGAAAGAATGAAATTCATTTTTACATTTAGCAAAGTTCACCCTGGCTTTAATTTAAAGACCAAAAATAGAAAAGGTCTTTTCCCTCTCGGAAAAGACGGTCATCACAAAGAAGAAGCTGTTGCAGAAGAGGATACTTAGATTTAATTTATCTAAAATCTTCGTCGGTTAACACGCGAAATCCGCGATCCATAAAAATAAGAAGCGATTTGTCTACTTTTTCCATTTCTTCCTCACTAAGGTTTAGCATAGACCAATGTAATTTCAAAATTACTTGATCGGGTCTTTGCCTAACGCTCCAAAAATTATCGCTTTTTACTTTTACACCTTGCGTTTCCATTTCTATGAAATAAGCGAGAATCTTATTGGCTGACTCTGCCAATATCCTTGTATTTTGGAGTTTAACTCCAACTCTAGATTCAATTCTATTTTTTAATTCAGTAAGAAATCTCTGCTGATCAATATTTGCGTTACTGCGCTCAGTCGTAATAGAGGCGATAAGGTTCTTTTTGTTGGAGTTTAATTGGATGATTGAATTATCTGTATACTTTATAATCCAATCTTCCGAGTAGGGGAGAAGAAATATAAACCGCTCCCGATTTCCAGAAACAGAAATTAGTCCTTTCTCTTTGTGCGAATGGATTGTGATATCTGAATCTCTTATATTTTCTCCTGAAAAGGAATCAACCTGTTTTATGACTTTGTATTCGTTACTTTTATTATCCAAAGAGCAATGAATAGAAATTATAAAAAATACAAGTAGAATAACCTGGCTTATCCGCTGATTGAATTTCAAATCATTTAATTCCAATTTCATTTAAAAATCCAATAATTTCAGAATGCAGCAAAGGAGTAGTTTCCGGAGAACGTATATCTCCAGCCATCACATGATCCGGTACCTGGCTAAGATTGCGTAGCTTCTTAGTCTTAGATCCAAGAGTGGCAAATTTATTTACAATTTCGCTTGTATC
>JANYCR010000072.1 GCA_025360185.1 Leptospiraceae bacterium
CCTGGCGTTGGTAAAACTGCAATAGTTGAAGGATTGGCTGGTAAAATTATTGCAGGCGATGTTCCTGATGGAATTAAAGGCAAATCAATATTTGCCTTAGACTTAGGAGCAATGATCGCCGGAGCAAAGTATCGAGGAGAGTTTGAAGACCGACTGAAAGCTCTTCTCGATGAAGTAAAAAATTCTGATGGAAATGTAATTCTATTTATTGATGAGATTCATACTCTTGTTGGAGCAGGAGCTACTGAAGGCTCCCTAGATGCGTCTAATATGCTTAAGCCGGCACTCGCTCGCGGCGATTTACGCTGTATCGGCGCAACTACATTAAAAGAATATCAGAAATACATCGAAAAAGATGCAGCCCTCGAAAGAAGGTTCCAACCAGTTTTTGCCAAGGAACCAAGCATTGAGGAAACAATCATGATTTTGCGCGGATTAAAGAGTAACTATGAACTTCATCATGGAATTAGGATTAAAGATTCTGCAATCATTGCCGCTGCCAATCTTTCCAATCGATATATAACAGATAGATTTTTGCCAGACAAAGCTGTTGATTTAATTGATGAAGCGTCTAGTAAAATGCGAATCGAAATGGATAGCATGCCAGAGAACATGGATAGAATGCAAAAAAAAATTCAGTCGTTAAAAATTGAAAGAGAGGCGTTAAAGAAGGAGAAAGATAAAGCATCGGTTTCGCGATTAGAAGAACTAGAATTAGAGCTTGCAAAGAGCGAAGAGGATTTCTCGATAATTCAAGCAAAATGGAAAAGTGAACGAGAAAAAATCCAAAAAATAAAATCATTAAAAGAAGAGTTTGAAAAATATAAGAATTTAGAAAAAGAAGCAGAAAGAAATGGAAATTTGAACCTAGTTGCGGAAATTCGTTATGGAAAACTCATCGAAATTGATAAGCAATTAGAAGCAGCTAACCAAGAGTTAGCCTCTGTTTATGGACACGACAGGCTTCTTAGAGAAGAGGTCTCAGAAGAAGACATCGCAAACATCGTTTCTCGTTGGACAGGTATACCTGTTACTAAAATGCTACAAGGTGAAAAAGAAAAGCTTCTACATATGGAGGACGCCTTAAGGCAAAAAGTAGTAGGGCAAGATCACGCAATATCACTATTATGCGAATCAATTAGAAGATCGAGAGCTGGATTAAGTGACTTCAACAGACCAACGGGTTCTTTTCTATTTTTAGGTCCGACAGGTGTTGGAAAAACAGAAACAGCTAAAGCCCTTGCTGCATTCTTATTTGATGATCCTTCTGCAATTGTTCGAATTGATATGAGTGAATACATGGAATCGCATGCAGTGTCTAGACTAATTGGCGCTCCACCTGGATATATAGGCTATGACGAAGGTGGGCAGCTAACGGAGGCTATTCGCAGAAGACCTTATAGTATTATTCTGCTCGACGAAATCGAGAAAGCTCATAAGGAAGTTTTTAATATATTTTTGCAGGTCTTTGATGAAGGTAGATTGACTGATGGGAAAGGAAGAGTGGTCGATTTCAAAAATACTGTAGTGATAATGACTTCCAATATAGGCACTTCTATTTTACAGGAAGATATAACTATTGAGGAGAAAGAACGTCGTATAGAAAGAGAATTAAAGAGCCAATTTAAACCCGAGTTTTTAAATCGACTGGATGAAATTGTGATCTATAATCGAATAGATGAAGGTGCTCTCGAAAAAATCGTAGATATTCAGTTGAAAGAATTATCAGAGCGGCTAAAGCAAAATGGCTTAGAAGTTAAATTTTCTACTGAATTAAAAAAACACCTAAGTAAAAATGGTTTTGATTCAGAATATGGTGCAAGACCACTGAAAAGGCTAATTCAGAGAGAATTAGGAAATGCGTTAAGTGAATTTATTTTAAAAGGTAATTACCAACAGGGTGCAGGATTAAATGCAGACTATAAGATGGGATCTGTTGTATTGTCTTTAGGGTAACAAGTTTCCCCCGATTCCAATCATAATGATCTTGGTTCGGGGGATAATAAGAGAATTTTCTAGTATTGAACAGTCGCCAAAAAGAGTTCAGATTGTTCTATTTTAAAAACTTTTGATGCCAATTGTTTGAATTCTTCAGTTGGCTCTAATAAACCTAGTTCAACTTTTGACAAAAAGGGAGTTGAAACTTTGAGTTTCTTTGCCATATCGTACTGTTTAATTCCCATTTCTCTTCGCTTTGCCCAGAGTTTATTGGTAAGACCTGCACTAAATTCAGGAAAAA
The DNA here is from genome assembly GCA_025360185.1 of Leptospiraceae bacterium. Taxonomy (GTDB): domain Bacteria; phylum Spirochaetota; class Leptospiria; order Leptospirales; family Leptospiraceae; genus UBA2033. Next base: position 2,240 of record JANYCR010000072.1, read on the forward strand.
TTTCTTCTACCGGGTGATCATTAAAGAGTTTTTCAAGTGATGTTTTCAGGAATTTGGCAACATTTACTTTGAAGCGCTCCGTAGGCTCCTGACTATCTGTTTCTATCTTTGATAGGTAACTTGGTGATACGCCAAGTGCTCTAGCCATATCATACTGTTTAATTCCTCTTTTTTTTCTAAGCATATAAATATGATTTTTCATGAATGTTAACCTCTTCAGCATTTATAATAGACTTGTTTTATAATTCAAGAAAATATTTCCGAAATAATAAGTTTTTGATAAAAAAAAGTTATTTCCTGAATGCCTGTTGCAAAAAACAATATATCATCTTCTTTTAAAATGCATTAGCGTCAGTAATAGTGTATTAGAAATTCCTAATACACTATTACTGAAAGAAAGTTGCAAATTGCAAAGAGATATGACTATACGCTTCCAGCTTTTAATTTATCTACATGCATTTGTAAATGGTAATCTGCCTTTAATTTTTCGACCTGCTTTTGTAATTCTGTTTTTAATTTGACTGTTCGAATTTCTTCTCTAATTTTTTCTTTCACTTGGGCAAATGGTAGTGGTTCCCTTTTGTTTGGATCTGCTTTGGAGGGAGATGAATAGGCGTAAAGTTTTCCTGCCTCATATGTATCTTTAATTTCAGTATCAGAGATTTGAGGTTGTGAATCTTGTAAATCTCTTACAAAGAAAGACCATGAAATATTTTTCTTCCAGAGCACTAAACTGCTTTCGTATTTCTCAGAAGACTTTAAATTTTTTACTTCAGGATTTTCTCCTAAAATACGTATTGGTAATATCGCCGAATTAAAAAAATAAAGCAACTCTTTTGTTTGTGGCAAATACGTATTAGGCTTCATATTGACCTTTGCATAATCTTTTTTTAAATCTGCAAATGTATAGGTCTTACCGTCTTTTGTATAAATAGTTACTGCATCTGAAAGCTCTCCCTCTGATAGAGTAGACATTTCTTTTGAGAATTGGATTCCACTATCTTTAGAAATTTTTTCGTATTCTTCATTCCAGATTTGCGCTTGCATTTGTTCTTTATATCTATCTCGAATCATCTGTGCTTCTCTATCTAACTTGACTTCATCTCCAAGGTAATAATCTCCTAATTGTTTTTGGTCATCTGGAGCTGTTGTCTTAAAGTCTTTAGCAAGTGTTTGAAACTCTTTAAACTTTTTTGAGAGATAAGATTCTAAATCAGAAGCCTTCATTTTTTTTACTTCGACGATTCTATATATAAATACATCTCCATTCAATTCTTTTTTGTTGAAAGTTTGCAGTGAATTATTCTTATATGCCTCAAGAAGAATTTCTCGAAGAATGTTTTCTTCGAAACAATTCATGCACTGTGGCTCTAAATAACCACTAATTGGCTTGCGACCTTCCTCGTCCGTTTCTTTTGAAACATACGCATTAATTTCTTTTTCTGATTTTAGTTTTTGCAAATCCGAAAGAAATCGCTCTGCTTTCGTAGAGTTTGGATTTCCGTTTGCATCTTTTTTTACGTAAAGCATTTGTCCTGAAACCATTTCCATATCTTTTGTTTTTAACGCATTTTCAATGAAATTTTTACGGTACAGATTAACTAATAGTTGCTTCTCCTTTAATTCTAAAATAGATTTATAAATTTCTGTATTGGTATAACCTTTTTTATTTGATTCAATTTCAACAATCGATTGAACCGCTATCGTTTCTAACACAGATGTCTGATATTTGATTGCCGTCGTATTTGGATCAATGGCAAGCTCATGATTCGGATAGAATTCTCTAAACTCTTTTCTTTTAACGGATCCACCGTCAAATACAGCAAGCTCTTCCTCTCCCGATCTGCATGATGCAAAAAGGGAAGCTATGACTAAAGTGATAATTATTTTTTTCATACTATTTTTAATACCTGTGAACCTTTCTCTCTTTTTTTTGCGGAGGAGCTTCCGAATTTTCTGGAATACTATTTTCAATTTTTGGGTTATTGGTTATATCTTCTATTAGATTTTTAAAGCTTTTCTCTTCCGATTGATTTTTTATATAGATAGATTTTGGTATGTCTATTTCTAAATCCAGGATAGAATCTTTTATAGATTCTAATTTTTTTATTTCATCCGAAATACTTTTTTTTAAAGTATAACTATAGTCCCTGTTGTCACTAATGCTCTGGTTTGTGTTTTTCAGCTCGGCAATATCTCGTTCTAATATAGAAAATAGTTTTAGAACTTCTGTAACCTTAATTTTGATAAACTCTTTCATCGCTAAATTCGATGATTGTTTCACCGAGCAATCTAGCAAGAATGAAACAGTTTTTATGATTAATTTTTTAATAAAAGTAAAATATATATTTGTATTCCAAGGCTAAATTTTTTTGGATGTTTCTATGAGCTTACAAGAAATTGAAGTGCAAGTAGAGAAAATTGACAATATTTTCGTTATGCGCCTAGAAGGTTCCATTTCATCCTTTACTTATAAAAAATTTATCGAAGAAGTTCGAAAATGCAATCGTAAAGGTGGACTCATCATTGATATGGAAGAAGTTACAGCGATCTCTTCAATGGGTATTGCAGCGCTTAAAGAAATAAGCGATATGAGTTATAAGTCTGGAAATAAAATCATATTCTTAAATCTTTCAATGAATGTAAAGCAGTCTCTTCAAATGGTTGGTCTAAGTAAAGTTTTTAATGTAGCACCAAACGAAGAGTTAGCCATGAAGATGGCATCCAAACCAAGTAGGTAAACAATGGGCGTTTTTAATTATAAAAGAAAATTATTTCATCTGTTAGGATTTATACTTCCATATTTATATTACATCGACATTTTTAAAGATGCGTTTGGACTCGCGAATGCTTCTAGAGCTATTATATTTTCAATACTCATGCTTCAGGGATTCATTTTAGTTATGACTGAATATTTGAGACTCAAAAATCCGAATTTCAAAAAATGGTTTTCTGAAAACTTCGGTGCACTCATGAAAAAAGAAGAAGAGACCCGCATGAATGCGACTATTCCGTATATGCTTTCCAATGCGATTGTAGTGTTATTTTTCCCGCCTGAATTTTATTTTTTTGCAGTTGGGTTTTTGCTAATTGGAGATCCGGTTGCCGCATTTTTTGGAGCGAATTATGGCAAATACAGGTTCTATAACGGCAAATCATTAGTTGGCGTTATAGCTTTTATTATTGCCTCCTGTCTCGTAGGAATTATTTTTATGATAATATTTCAAAATACAAAAGAAGGCTCGCTCTTTGCGCTTTCCACTCCAAATGGGCTGAATCTAAAAGCGCTTACTGTAGTGTTGACCGCTGCAATCATTTCAGGGCTAACAGAGTTTTTTTCCGGGCATGCATGGAATGGTTTTTTAGATGACAACCTAACAATTCCACTTGCCGCAGCGTTTACTCTTGCTTTGGCTTTTGTTTTATTTTTTGGAATTAATATACATGAAATTTTTTTTCCAGTTGTGCAGTTATATAGTAAATCGTGATTCTCTTAAGATTGAATACTATTGACAATTCTTGGTTTTTTTCAAAACTGACTTCGAGGTGACGAATGCGTAAGGTTATAGAGTATTTTCTTTCCAAAAGTCTTTTATTAAATCTTTTAACAGCACTAATAATTTTGGTCGGTGGCTTTAAGGCATTTACGATGAACCGAGAGGCATTTCCAAATATCAATTTTGATATAGTAACTGTTACAACTCTCTATCCAGGAGCATCTCCTTCTGAAGTAGAAAAGCTTGTAACAAAGCCAATCGAAGATAGCATTAAGTCAGTGGATGGAATCAAAGAATTTAGATCTGCTTCTATTGAAAATCGCTCTGGAATCGTTGTTACAATTGATCCAAACGTAAAAGATACACAGAAAGTTGTGGATGATATTAAATCCGCAGTAGAGAGAACTGAGGATTTGCCAGAAGATTCTAAAAAACCTATCGTTCAAGAAGTAACTTCCAGCCGAAACCCTGTAATTGAAATTAACCTTGGTGTCAGATCAGATGCTGACGGCAAACCAGTATTAACCGAGAAAGAATTTAAACTGAAGGCAAAGCAACTAGAAGACTTACTTCTTGATATTTCCGAAGTCGGCAGAGTTGTCAGACGTGGATACCGCGAAGCAGAGATGCATGTGGATATTGACCCTTTTGCGCTCGACAGAATTTCCCTTAGCACAAACCAAATCATCATGGCGTTGAAAGGAAAAAATATAAATTTTCCGGGTGGGACGATTGCAGACTCAGGAAAAGAAGCAATTGTAAGAACTGTTGGTGAGTTTGATACAGAAAGCGAAATTGAAAAAGTTTTCATTCGTTCAAACGATGCTGGACGCGCCATAACACTTAAAGATGTCGCAAAGGTCAAGGAAGACTTTGAAGACAAGCAATACATCGAAAAGGTAAATGGGCTGTATTCCATCGTTCTTGTTGTAGTGAAAAAAGAGCGCGGAGATGCAATCAAGCTTGTAGATAAAGTAAAAAAAGTAGTAGGAGACTTTGGCGCAAATCAGAAAGATTTTATCACTCTTTCTTATGTAAATGATTTATCAAAATATATTCGCCGTAGATTAGATGTGCTTGTCTCTAACGGATTACAAGGATTTACCCTTGTTGTTATTTCCCTATTTTTCTTTTTAGGATGGCGTGTTGCTATTATGGTTGCTTTAGGTCTTCCTCTTGCAATGGCGTTAACGTTCATTATCCTCGACTATATGGGAATGACTTTAAATTTAATTTCCATGCTCGGTCTTATTATCGTAGTTGGTATGCTAGTCGATGATGCTATTGTCATCAGTGAAAATATATATCGTTATTTAGAAGAAGGCATTGAGCCTTATGAAGCATGTGTACGCGGAACGATTGAGGTAATAGCACCTGTAACCGCTACAATTACTACGACCATTGCAGCGTTTGGTCCAATGCTTTTTGTTACAGGTATTTTTGGAAAATTTATATATTCGATTCCGATGGTTGTAATCATTGCTCTTTCTTCGTCTTTATTTGAGGCATTCTTTATTTTACCGTCTCATATTTATGATGCGAATAAGCATGGAATTAAAAAAGGCGAAATTAAAGAAGAAGGACATTGGTTTATTAAAGTAAGAGAAAGATTCTATCGTCCTTCGCTTGCATGGGCGTTGAAACATACTAAGACTACAATTTTAATTCTCCTATTAGCCTTTGCTGGAGCTATTGCACTTAACGCAAAATTTGGCAAATTCAAATTATTCCCTGGTGGGGTCGAAGTATTTTTAGTTAAAATTAGTGCTGAGACTGGTCTTACGTTAGAAGAAACAGAAAAATTTGCTAGAGCGGTTGAACGAGAAGTTGCTCTACTTACGCCTTATCAGGAGAAACCGGTAACTGGATTTTTTAATAAAATTCAATATTTTTTTCATTCAATTGGAATTGGCGTTAGCGAAAAATTTCATACGGGAGAAGTGGATAATTATGTTACTCGCGTGGGAATTATTCAAAAAGACGTGAATGATCCATTTACCAAACGAGGGAAAAATTTTGCGCAGGTAGTAGTATACCTTACACCAGATGCAGAGAGAAAAAGAACAACGGATGAGATCATCAACTATCTTCGTAAAAGAACGGAATGGCTTATGAATGAAAAAGCCCTTGCTGTCGCCAAACAAAAAGAAGCCGCTAGAATTAATCAAGAAAAGGCAAAGAATAAAGTTTCCGAGTTAGAAAATGTTCAAATTGAAATTCCAGAAGAATTTAAAGAGTTAAAGGGAAAATTAGTTTCACTGGATTTAGAAGCAATGCAGGGTGGACCTCCAGTAGGCAAACCAGTTGCAATCGAAATCAGGGGAGATGATTTTACAACTCTTAAAAAAATTGCACAGGAATTCAAAGACGTTATGGGACAAGTCGATGGAGTTATTGATATTGGTGATGATTTTAACGATGGAAAAGATGAGATCCGTCTCACTATAGATGAAGGATTGGCAGCGCAAGCGGGAGTATCCGTTCAACAAATTGCACTCGCAGTAAACACAGCTTACCAGGGAACTGTGGCAACTACGATTAAGCGCGCGGAAGAAGAAGTTGATGTGCGTGTTCGTTTTCCTGAAAATTTCAGAACGTCTATTCGGTCTCTCGATAAAATTTTTGTGAATAATAACATGGGAAATCTAATTCCAATTTCCAGGATGACTAAATACCAGAAGCTTCCTGGCATTGCTTCTATCAATCATTTGGATGGCAAACGCTTATTAACCGCTACTGCCAATTTGGATGAGACTAAAACTACATCTATGAAAGCCAATCAAGAAATTAAGAAGCTCGTCGATGCAGCTAAGATCATTGATAAATACCCTGGCTACCGAGTTAGGTATGGTGGAGAGAATAAAGATACAGAAGAGTCTCTAGCAAGTCTTGGAAGATCCTTTCTAATTGCCTTTTTTATTATCTTTATCATTTTAGTATCCCTCTTTAGATCTTTTATTCAGCCTTTGATTGTCGCTGCTGCTATTCCATTTTCTTTTATTGGAGTTATTATAGCATTCGTTACTCACGGGCAGTATTTTAGTTTCCTAAGCTTCATTGGAATTGTAGGACTTGCGGGTATTGTTGTAAATGATTCGATTGTTCTAGTAGACTTTGCAAATCAGTTAAGGGTTCAAAGACCAGATATGACATCTTACGACTTACTTTTAGAAACAGGTTGTGTGCGTCTAAGACCCGTTATCCTTACTACCGTTACAACGGTACTAGGAATTTTACCTACGGCTTATGGAATTGGAGGGGCAGATCCATTTTTAATGCCAATGGCATTAGCGATTGGATGGGGATTGGCGTTTGCTACGCTATTAACATTAATTATCGTTCCCGTTTTATATAAGATTACAATGGATTTTCAAAATTGGTTTGGTGGAAAATTTTTTAATAAACCTAAAGAAGTATAATAATTAAGGAAAGTAAATGAGTTTAAATTGTGGTATTGTTGGACTTCCGAACGTTGGTAAGTCTACTATTTTTAACGCGCTCACAAAAGCGGGAGCGCAAATGGCCAATTATCCGTTCTGCACAATAGAGCCGAACAAAGGTATCGTAGAAGTTCCAGATAGAAGGCTAAACCGTCTTGCTGAAATATATAAACCGAAGAAAATAATTCCAACGGTTATGGAATTTGTAGACATTGCAGGTCTTGTCAAAGGTGCAAGTACTGGTGAGGGTCTTGGAAATAAATTTCTTTCTCATATTAGAGAAGTGGATGCAATCTGTCACGTAGTTCGTGCATTTGAAGATGCGAACATTACTCATGTGCATGGAAAAGTTGATCCAACAGAGGATGTAAGCATTGTAAATTTTGAATTAATTCTTTCTGATCTAGAAAGTCTTGAAAAACAATTTCCTAAATTGCAAAAACTCGGTAAGACAAATAAAGAAGCTGCTGAGTCTTCAGTCGTCATGGAGAAAATCATAAATATCCTCAAAGAAGGAAAGTGTGCAAGGCTTCTTGACTTGAACGTTGACGAAAAAAAAATTGCATTGAAATTTAATCTCATTACTTTAAAGCCGGTGCTTTATTGCGCGAATGTTCTCGACTCTGATATTAAAAATACTAGTAATCCTCTCTTAGATAAAATTTATAAAATGGCAAAGGAAGAAGACGCAGAGGTTGTAGTTCTCTGTGGAAAGATTGAAGAAGAAATTTCTGGTCTTGCTCCTGATGAGCAGATTGAATTTTTAAAAGATATTGGAGAAACTGAAAGTGGGCTCAATCGTATGATTAGCTCTGCCTATAAATTATTAAGTCTTGTTACTTTTCTAACTGCGGGCGAACAAGAAGTACGCGCTTGGACTACACTTGTTGGTAGCACTGCTCCCAAAGCTGCTGCAGTAATTCATTCTGATTTCGAAAAAGGATTTATCCGCGCAGAGGTAATGGCTTTTGATGATGTTGATCGCCTGGGCTCTCCGGTAAAAGTAAAAGAAGAAGGAAAATTAAGACTGGAAGGCAAGGACTATATCGTTCAAGATGGAGATATAATTTACTTTAGAATAAATGCTTAACTTTAGAAATTCACATAATCAATGGAAGTAAAATTTTTATCTAGACTAATCCTTGTTATCCCGCCATAGTCAATTCTAAATCGAAATGAATTTTCGAGCGGTAAACCAGAGAAGTAGGAAAGTAGGGCGCGAATTACACCTCCATGTGTAACTAAAATTGTATTCTCTTTATTTTCAGTAATTTCTTTCACAAAAGATATTACTCTATTTGAAAGTTGAAGGTAAGATTCGCCTCCCGGAACAGTATTATTTACGAAATCAGAATGCCATGAGTCAAATGCTTGTTTGCCAATACTATCCCAGGATTTTAATTCCCAGTCTCCAAAATTTAATTCCATTAATCTGGGTTCAACAATTACTTTCTTGGGACTTAGTTTACAAGCAAAAGTCTTACAACGAGTAAGCGGACTTGTATAACAAATAAAATTTTCGGGGTCATTGATTTTTGTTTGAATGAATTGAAATTCCGCTTCAAAGGTCTCAGCCAAAGAAACATCCGACTGTCCATAACAAATATCTTTAGCTATATTAACTTTGGTATGTCGAATTAAATAAATTTCCATTGTAAAAGTAAATAAATTCCTAAGTAATATATAATTTCACTCACTTGCTGGGCAGCACCGAGGCAATCGCCTGTATACCCACCGATATGCTTCTTGAAATAGTAAGATAAATAAGAGCGAGTTAGAATTAATGGAATTAGAATTAATAGGATAAATATTTTTTTGAAAAGAAGTAGGGGGAGTAGTCCAAAAATACTTGCTATAATTAGTGAGCCTAGTGGTAACGCTGTTGAGAGAGGTTTCGCTTTTCCTTCTTCTTTTACATAGACCATCGAATATAAAAGGCTAATAGAAAGTAACCTGCTGATTGCATGTCCACTCACGATTGCAATTGGAATCATCATCGGATGTATTTCAGACAGAAGTAAAAATTTTAATATAAGCAAGAGGAAAATACCGATTGCACCGAATGCTCCGATTCTAGAATCCTTCATGATTTCTAAAATTTTTTCTTTGTTATAACCACCACCGAAACCGTCACAGGCATCTGCAAACCCATCTTCATGAAATGCACCTGTGATCCAAATTGAGGCAATCATCGAAAGTAAAATTGAAACTTTGAGTGGAAGAACTAAACTCGAAAACATAAAGACTGTAGCACTTAATGTTCCGACCAAAACTCCGACTAATGGAAAATATCTAGAAGATGCATTCAGTTTTTCCTGAGAGTATCCTAAAGTCGGCACAGGCAGCCTTGTAAAAAACATCAATGCAGTAAAAAATAATTCTAATTCTCTTTTCATGATTTATCTGCAACTCCTGCATCAGCAAATGATGCCATATCGTTTAGAAATTTTACAGAAGCGGCTACTATTGGATAGGCGATTGCAGCACCGGTTCCTTCTCCTAAACGCATTCCTAAGTTCAATATCGGTTTGCCGCCTAAATGTCCTAAAATCATTTCGTGTGCTTTTTCGCCTGATAAATGACTGTAAATACAATAATTTGTTACTTCTTTGTAAAGGCTCTTAGCAAATAAGAGAGAGGTTGTTACAATAAATCCATCAATTAAAATCACCATTTTATTCTCTGCTGCTTGCAAAATCGCACCTACAATCATGGCAATTTCAAATCCGCCATAATTTTGTAAGATGGAAATCGTATCTGTTGTTGGATGAAGTGAACTTGCTTTCTTTAAAATTTCTTTCTTCTTAAGAAGCTGTTCATTATTAGCCCCTGTTCCTCGTCCTACGCAATTTTCGATTGGAATGCTTAAAAGTTTACTTATAAGCATAGCGGATACTGCCGTATTGCCGATTCCCATTTCTCCAAAGCCAATGCAATTACAACCATGCTCATATAATTCTGCTATAATGGAAGCTCCATGCTCGATTGCTTGTTCGCATTCTTCTTTAGACATGGCTGGCTCTTTTAAAAAACTCTTAGTTCCAAATCCAATCTTTGCATGAACAAGATTTTCTGCTCCTTCAAAATCATAGTTTACACCAGCATCTACAACTTTTAAATCTAAATTATTTCCCTCACAGAATGCGTTAATGGCTGCACCTCCATTTAAAAAATTCATTACCATCTGGTAAGTTACTTCTTGCGGATAAGGGCTAACACCTTCCTTTGCGATTCCGTGGTCTGCGGCAAACACTACGATAGTCGGTCGCTTTAGCTTGGGAATAATTGTTTCTTGGATAAGACCAATCTGCATAGCTATGTCTTCGAGTCTTCCAAGAGAGCCAGGCGGTTTTGTTTTAGTATCAATTTCTTCTTTGAGTTCTGAAAGAATATCTGTATTTGGTTTTGTGATTGTAAATGTTTTTTGCAAAATGATTTCCTGAATATGAATATATAGAAATCATAATTTCAAATTACTAATACTGTCATCCCCAAAATTTTCTATTGGGGATCTCTAATTATTAAATATCTGCTTATTTCACGGGTGTATTTTTAAATAATTTAGAACAGGTTTTGTTAACACTCCTGATATAGGATGCGCAAAAATACGTTTGAAAAATCCGCCCATCAAATTGTATAAATTATAATAAGTCATTTCTTCCGGATATACGATTTGCGTAAAATCATAATTATAGTGTATGTCGGGGATTATTCCAAAGAATGGAAATCTAGAAGATATAAGATTTTTAAATTCTTCTAAGCCTTCTTGAAGGTTGTTTACACATATAGAATAAGTATTTGCATTTTTATCTACAAATGTATAAAACTCTTCATCATCTGATATTATAATATCATTCTCAATTTTTATTGGCATGTGATTTATTCCGATTATCTGTAGAAAGTCATTTCCTAATTCTTTCAGCAAGTCCCATTTTTCCACCAGTATAAAATCCATACAAAATGCATTCGCATGTTTCCCACATATCGTCTGGATCAGTAACTCCTTTAGTATTTAGTGGCGTACAATCGTAAGTTCCTGCGTGCTCAATTTTATCGTTCAGTAGTGCAATCTCAGTTAAAATTTCTTTTTCTTTAAAAAGAGGTAATGCTATATTACCCTCGTTGGCACTCTCTAGCATTCCACGGAATAATTTTTGTTTGCCGTTGAAGAGAGAATTATTTTTACAACTGCTCTCCTTTGTAACTTTTACTTTCTTCATTGCAATATAACTTGCGCGATCTCTTTGCTTTATGTAAAAAAAATCCTGCGTGTCGCTTCCGCAAATAGAATTATTTCGTAGTTTCAAAGGAGAATAATTCCATACGAAATCGAATTTCCATATTTGCCCCTTAGTAGGTGCTGGAATTTTTTCGCATGGGTCAGGCAGTAAATAAAGGAGAATTGCAGTTGCTAGGTATAGTATCATAGTAATCTCTCCGACTCTTTATTATTGCTTTGCTTAAAATATACTCTGAATTAGATTTGCATATAGAATGAAATTTACAAGGAAAATATCTCTTCTTTTTTCTATCGTTGTAATCCTGTTGTTTGCATGTAGACCGATCAATTTTAACCACAGACAATTTATCAATGGGGAATATAAATTCATGCAGTTAAATAGCATGACAGATCCAACGCCTGATTCTTGCGAAGACTTTCCTTTGAAAATAAAAATTCCGGCTGCGATTTCTCATTATACGGAATTTAAAAATTTTACCTATTTTGCTTATTGCATACCTCTTAAAATAAATTTACATTCTAACGTAGACTGGGGACTTTTTCTTGGATTCATTGATAATGAGCATAGAATATTTCTAAATGTAAAATTAATTTCTTCGACTGAGTCATAGGAAAAGCGTGGTTATTCGCTATTTTATGAAAACCCTGTTATATTACATATTGCAGATTTTGATTTGCAAGAAGAAAATATTTTAATTGTAAAAGGAAAAAAATTTAATCCTGATTCGGAAGACGGTGGTGGAATCTATGCAGGAATTATTAAGCTAGACGATTATGAAAAGATTCTAACAGAGAATCAAATTTCAAAAGCCTATGGACTTGGTAAAAATGTATTATTCATTTCCACAGCATTTTTATTTTTTATTCTATATCTTTCCAGAACGGCTAATCGGGAGTATCTGTGGTTCGCCATTTTTTTAGTCGCAATTACAGTTTATGAATTCTCTAGATTAGAAATAAAAGAAAATTTAGGAATTGAATTAATAACGCTTAAATATATTGAATACTTAGTTCTTTGTTTTCTATTACCAATATTTTCTTTATTCTTGTATGCAATTCTTTATAAAGGCAAATATCATTTTATCCCGCTTAGCATTTTAGGGGGAGGTTTTTTTTTCTTTGCAGCATTTCTTTTGGCAGGCAATATTTACAAAGTTGAAACTTTTAATACAAGGTATCATATCCCGTTTTTACTTTTGACTTGCATTATTTTATTTGTTGTTACTCTGCGAGAGCTATTTAAAAAAAATTCAAGAGCATTGCCTGTATTTATTAGCTGCTTTATTCCGTTTGCGTTAACCTTCTTTGATATATTAAATAAAAAATTTCAGTTTGTCCCAGCGCTTGCCAATCTTCAAATCAGCGGAGATTCGATTTTAGTTTTAGTCACAACCATGACATTCTATGTGTCATATAGCTATTATTCGATACAAAAAAAATTAGACAACACAATGCATAAAGAGGAAATTCTTCGTAAGACATTTCAACTCTATGTCCCACCCCGCGACATTGAAAAAATATTGAGCAACTTCAATGCAAACGAAGAGCTTTTAAACTTAGGGGAATTAGAAGAAAAAATTATTTTATTTTGTGATATTCGAAATTTCACTGACCTCTCGGAAAAATTAAATCCAAATCAAACAGTCAATTTTTTAAATTCCTATTTCAAGACTTTTAACCGCATCATCATTGAAAATGGAGGTGTCATTGATAAATTAATTGGTGATTGCATCATGGCACGTTTCGACTCAGGAAAAGATTTTGATGCAATCAATTGTGCTATAGAAATGATTGACGCTCTTGTTCCTTACAATCGTGCTCGCAGAAAATTAGCAACTGGACAGGTATCACATGGAATTGGCTTGGCATCGGGGAAGGTCATTGTTGGAAATATTGGCTCGATAAACAAAATGGATTATACTGTCATTGGGGATACAGTAAATATTGCCTCCAGGCTAGAGAGTTTAACGAAATTCTATAAAGTCTCAATACTTGTGACGGAACGAATTCAATTGAAGCTACAAAATAGGATTTTATTTAGAGAAATTGATACCATTCAAATCAAAGGGAAAAAAAAAATTACGAAAATATTTGAGCCAGTAGGAATCATAGGCTAGCTTCCTAATTAAATTAAACGCATTTGCAATAAAGTATTTGATTTAAAATGCTTTAAAGTTTTTAAAGAATATTATGAAAGTGCGAAGTCCAAGAGTCCTTGTTGTAGATGATGATAAGTATTTGTTAGAGGTTTTTAAAATTTCTCTTGAAGTTTTAGATTTTGAGATTGACGCTATTTCCGATTCAGGAAAGGCATTAGCTCTAATCGCTGAGAAAGATTATGATCTTGTTTTTTTAGACTTAAAAATGCAACCGATCGATGGAATGCAAATCCTTAAAGAAGTTAAGAAAGTAAAACCAGAAACAACCGTAATTATTATTTCTGGAAATAGCGGACTTGACGATGCACTAAAAGCTGTAGATCTTGGAGCATACCATATCCTTCAAAAACCAGTACAAATTAAGGAACTTCAATTTTTTGCAAAAAAAGCCTGGGAATACCATGCAATCAAATCGGAACTGCGAGAACTAAAAGATGCTGCATTTTCTAGCAAGAAAGGAAATTATATAACGCAAAATTCTACTATTCTGAATAGTGTTGATACTGCTCTTAAGATGGCTGAAAGCAATATTAATATTTTAATTCGAGGCGAAAGTGGAACAGGAAAAAAACTCGTAGCCGAACTAGTACACCAAAAAAGTGCTCGCTCTAGTAAGCCATTTATTGTGGTAAATTGTAATGTGCCAGAAAATCTACTCGAGCAAGAACTATTTGGTTTAAATACAGATGTAACAAGTCAAACTGGAAAAATTAGCGGCAAATTAGACGAAGCCAATAGTGGAACTATACTACTCGATGAGATTGGTGAGTTATCTCATTCAATACAATCAAAATTATTATCTGCTATGCAAGCTAATAATCCTAAACGAGATATTAGATTTATTTCAACGACGAATATAGATATTGAAGAAACTCTAAAAGAAAAACTTTTTCGGGAAGATTTATTTTATCGTCTGAATGAAGTAACTATCAAATTGATTCCACTTAGAGAGCGCCCAGAAGATATTGAATTACTTTTTAGTCATTTCATTCATCGCTTTCAAAAAGGAAAGGAAATGAGACTGTCTGGTGATGCGTTTCATTTATTAAAATTGTATCGTTGGCCCGGCAATGTTTTAGAATTTAAAAATGTAATACATAGAGCAGCTTTACTTACTAAAAATGATGTGATCGAACCAATTCATCTACCAGATGAAATTCAGTTTAGAAATCGCAAAGATGATATGGATTTAATTTCGCTAGAAGAGGTTGAATTGATTCATATAAAGAAAGTTCTGAATCGAACAACGGACTATAAAGTTGCAGCAAAAATTTTAGGTATCGACGCTGCAACTCTTTGGAGAAAAAGAAAGAAGTATAAAATTTAGTTACCCTTGAAATTACCAAGAATTTCATGACTACTACCACTGCTTCCTCCGCTACTTCCGCTCCCGGAAGAACTGCTACCGCCACTACTACTGTGGCTTCCGCTACTACTAGAACTGGAAGAGCTACGACTAGAGCTAGAACTTTTCGAGGAGGAGCTAGAACTCCTCGTTGAGCCACAACTAGAATTACAATCAATGGAATAGATTTCACAGATTAAAGTATTATTCGTGTTAGGCGTCGAATTTCCATTTACTGCTAGAATACAAAGTCCTGTCTTTTCCGAGCAACTGTTTCTGCAAGATGAACCTGTTTTTGAATTGGAGCAATTTGCTAAGCCCCAAAACAGAATAACGCTAATTAAAAAAATAAGTCCCTTTTTCATATCTTACTCCTAATAAATTAATTGTAGCAAATATAATAGACTTTGTATATAGGTAATATAGGAATAAGCTGCAATTACCTATGAGAATTTGGTATATATAAAGGGGTCATTCATGAAATTCTTATTACAGCAAGAAAAGCGATTTTACTTTTTTGCATTCTTTATTTTGTTTATGATCTTTTGGATTTTAGAAGATATTTTATCATTATATCTAAATGCACATTGGCTTCATTATTCCCAAACCTATTTTACTTTTATGGAAGCTATCATTGCTGTTTTTTCTATTGCAGGCGTTTACTTTCTATTCAAAGAATTAAAGGATAATAAGCACGATATCGACTCTGCTAAAGAAGTAATCGAAAGTCTCAAATCAAAAAATCAAAAGCTGAACGATATTAACTTAGGTTTTTGGAATTCCATTCAAGACCAGTTTAAGTCATGGAGTCTAACGCAAACTGAAAAAGATATAGCGATTTTATTACTCCGAGGTTTATCAAACCAGCAAATTGCAGCTATTAGAGGAAAAAGTTTAAAAACCGTTGAAAACCAAGCTTTCTCTATTTACCAAAAATCAGGGACAACTGGGAAACTTGAATTCATTGCTTTTTTTATCTCCCCTTTGCTGCCAGAAGAGGATTAAGGAATTGTTTTTGACTGAAAAGCAATCTCACAAAAAATAGAAAACTAGGTTTTACCAAGAAGAGGCATATATCAGTTCCATAAATAAGGCAATTTTTAATCCAGAAGTTTTAGAATACCATGCTTCCTGTGCGGAAGGGCTCCATGAATTTTTAGAAGAAGAAATAAGAAATGCTGGATTAAAAATTTTATCAGCTAATCGAGGCGGTGTTTTTTTTAGAGGAAAAAAAACTGCCATTCAAATGCTTTTACTCACAACTCGTTTTTCGTCACGTGTTTCGTTTAGCATTTCAAAATTGAATGTCATTGATGCAGAGGATTTATATGAGCAGGCAGTCCGTTTGCCATGGGAAGAAATTATTGCGAGTGGACTCAGTTTCAAAATTGACTCAAATACTAAAGACAGTTTGAAAGATTCACGTTATGCGCTATATAAGTTAAAAGATGCAATTA
>JANYCR010000575.1 GCA_025360185.1 Leptospiraceae bacterium
AATTTTAAAGATTGCTAAAAGCGAAAGTGCATTGCATAGGCTAAAGAATGAGTTTGATATTTTACAGGGCTTAACAATCGAAGGTGCTTCGAGTGTCATTGATTTTTTCCAACATTTTGAAAGACCTTTTCTTGTAGTAACGGATATTCCTGGTTTGCCTCTTCCCAACTATATAGACAAAATTAAAAAATTACCGATTGAAAGGATTTGCGGAATTTTTTTAAATTTTGCAATTGTAATTAATAGGATTCATCAAAAAAATATCATACATAAAGATATTAAGCCCTCTAATATACTCTATCAAGAAGAAGACGATTCGATCGCGATCATAGACTTTGGTATCTCTTCTCTATTTGATTTTAAATTAACCGAGCAAAAAAATATCAATAACTTAGAAGGTACTTTAAAATATATTTCTCCGGAGCAAACAGGAAGAATAAATCGTTCCGTTGATCAGCGGAGTGATTTGTATTCTCTTGGAATTACTTTTTATCAACTGATCACAGGCGACGTCCCATTTCGAAGTGATGATCCGATAGAGTTAATTTATTCGCATATTTCCCGTATGCCCGACTCTATACTTCATATTAGCAAAACATTAAATAGTATAATCTTCAAGCTAATTTGTAAAAACCCAGAGGATCGATACCAGTCTACTCATGGACTTCTTTATGATTTAGAAAAAATTAAAAGAGGAGAGAACGATTTCAAAATTGCTACAAAAGATTTTTCTGAGCGTCTTCAAATAAATGAAACTTTGTATGGAAGAGAATTAGAAGAAAACACTCTCAAATTTCTCTTCGAGAAAACGAATATATCAGCGCAAAGAGCAAATTATCTTGTTATAAAGGGTGATGCCGGACAGGGAAAATCAATTCTAATAGAAGAAATCATGAAAAATACTCTGCTAAAAAAAGGATATTTTCTAAGAGGAAAACATGATCAAATTCAGCAAAATATTCCCTATTCCAGTATTTCTCAAATTCTAAGAAAATACACAGATTTACTATTATCCGAAAAAATTGAATCCCAAGTAAAGATAAAAAATGAATTATTGTTAGCCCTCGGCGACAATGCTGGTATCATAACTTCCCTCGTACCTGAAATGGAATTAATTCTAGGCAAACAACCTTTGCCATTTTCCATTGAAGGATCCGAAGCTCAGAATAGATTCAACATAATAATCATTAGCCTCCTGAAGGCAATGGCAAATACCTCAGCGCCTCTTGTAATTGTTATAGATGATTTGCAATGGGCTGATACAGCTAGCATTAATTTACTTAAAAAAATTATAAATGAAATAACTATTGCGGGACTTTTTTTAATTTTAAGTTTCAGAAACAAAGAGTTGAATAATTCTGAATCGTTTTTGAATTTTAGGGAATATCTAGATTCAATCGATTACATAGAACAATTAGAATTATCCAATCTAAATTTAATCGATATCTCAAATTTCTTAAAAGACACTATCGGGGAAAATACATTTCAATTTAGTTCCTTGGTAGAGTTTATTTTCAATATCACCAAAGGAAATCCATTCTTTGCAAAAGAACTTTTGAAAGAGTTATATTCGAATAAGGCGCTATTTTTTGACTTCTCTACTGAGCGATGGAATTTTAACAATCAAGTAATCCAGAAAATTCCCATAGGGGAAAACATTCTGGATTTTATGAAAATAAAAATTAATTCTATGACCCAAAATACAATTCAATTTTTAAAAATCGCCTCTTGTGAAGGACTGATTTTCAATAAGGAGCCGATCGCTTTAATTGCTAATTTGAATGAAGAAGATTTAAAATCCGCCATCAAAGAGGCATCTATTTCGGGGATTATATATCCACTGGAAAATAATTTCTTTACGGATAATTACAATTGTTTCCTACATGATAGAATTTTGCAATCCGCATACCAATTAAATTCACCAAAAGAAATCCAAGAATACAATTTTCAATTTGGAAATTATTATAAAAAGAATTACTCCAATAATAAGATTTTTGATATTTGCAATTTTTATAATAAAAGTTTTGAATTACTTAGTAAAGAGGAAGAAATTTTAGATTTAATTCAATTCAATTATAAAGCATTGAGTCTATCCAAATCCAATATCGCATATGAGAGCGGCTTAAATTTTGCAAAAATTGCGATATCTTATTTTAACAAAATTCAAACTATTCCTGAAGAATTAGAATTTTCTATTTATGAAGAATACGGCTGGTTCTTGTTTGCCACTGGAAATTTTGAAGAAGGAGAAAAAGTTTACCTTGCGCTTTTAGAAAATTGTCATGACTTAAAAGATTATGCAAGACTGAATAACGTAAGAATTGGCTCATTAGCAAGTCGAGCTAGAATTTTTGATTCTGTCAATTTAGGATTAGATGTTATTCAAAAATTAGGAGTTCAAATTCCAGAATCAGAAGAAGAAAGAGGACAATTATTCTTTGCCGAGTTTGGAAATATTTTAAACTATCTCGAAACGCATGAAGTAAGTGATTTGCTAAAACTAAAACCAATGGAGGATGAAATACAGGTTATTATCCAACAGATTCTTTCCAGGTTATTGATTCCCACTATACTCTCAGCTCAATTGACATTACTCGGTGTGCTAACCTGCATTTCTATCACACTAGTAATTCAATACGGTTCGATAGATTTAGTTGCTTACGCCTACGCACTCTTTGCCGTTACTATTATCAGCATTAAGCAGGATTATAAAACAGGAATTGAATTTGGAGAAATCGCTATTACCGCGAGTCAATTAAATAAAAATAAAGCCTTGATGGGAGGAGTTTTTAATACAGTTGGATGCATTACTAATCATTTAAAATATCCGGCAGTGGCTAATGAAGATTTGTTCCTAAGAGGGAGTAAATATTGCGAAGAATCGGGCAATATTTTTGAAACAGTGTTAAGTCGGGGAAATGCTCTTTGGAATAAGCTTTACCGCGGTGAAAATTTAGAAGAAATTTTCATTCATTGCAATGAATACGAAAGTCTATGTAAAAAATACTTCGTTTGGGATGCAATGATTAATATCTATTACCCGACAATGGGAATCGTAAATTATTTAACAGGCAGACAAACAGAGGGAGATTTATTACATTATGATAATCGAACAGAATTAGAGCATGTTGAAATAGTTGAAAAACTCGGATCCAAAAGTCCGCTTGCCCAATTCTACGGAATCTTGATAACCAAGGCTTTTTTATTTGGAAAGTATTCAGAAATTTTTAAGACTGGAGAATTATTAGAAAAAAATACGGCTGCTCCAACTGTGTTTCATGATATATGCCCCAATTTTTACAGATGTGTGGCATATATATTATTATTTGATTCTTTATCCGAAGAAGAAAAAAAAATCTATAAAGAAAAGATTAATAAGTTAAAATCTGATTTTAAAATTTTCTCAGAATTAAGCCCGACTAATTTTTTGCATATGTATTTATTAATTCTAGCAGTAGAATCTAAATCAGAAACTCCCTGGATTGCTATGAATTATTTTGATGAAAGTATTGCATCAGCTTTAGAAAATGGTTATATTCAAAATGCAGCTATTGCTTACGAGATAGCTGGAAATTTTTACAAAAAACAAAGTCGATTTAAAATAGCGGATACTTATTATTATGAAGCATATAAATTATTTAAAATATGGGGCGCTGATCTAAAAATTAAAAAAATGGAAATCGAGTTTCCGGGTTTTGCTACGTATGCAAACGCAACTCTTTCTTTAACAAATCATCCTACTTTGACTAGCTCAAAATCTGCTGCCGATTTTCATATAGATTATAATTCTACTATTAAGGCTGCGGATATTATCCTCAGAGAAGTTAGAACCGATAGCCTAATTCAAAAAATCATTCATGTGATTCTAGAAAATTCAGGGGCGAGTGAAGCAACTCTAATCATTAAGAAAAATGAAAAATATATAGTGCATACATATGGAAAAGTCTCTGATAAGACTATAATAGAATTTATAAATAAGCCCGTTGATGAATTCGAAAATATTTCGCAAAGTATTATAAATTATGTGATTCATTCTAAAAATAATGTTATACTACAAACGGCTCATTCTCATTTAGATTATGTAAATAATATTTACCTGGTAAATAAAAAAGTCCTATCCTTACTCTGTCAGCCTATTTTACACAAAGGGGGAGTAATCGGTGCTATTTACCTAGAAAATAATTTTTTAGCAAGAGTATTTAGTAAAGAGCGAACGGATATTATTAATTTAATAGCAACGTTAGCCGGCATATCAATCGAGAATGCATTCTTGTATGAAGAACTCGATGAAAAAGTTAAAGAAAGAACTTTTGAACTTCATACGGCTAATGCCAAATTAATAGAAATAAATTCTTTGTTAGAAAAAACGCTATATGATCTAAAGACAACACAGGATCAGTTATTGGTTTCTGAGAAAATGGTTGTTCTTGGAAAATTAATTGCTGGTATTGCGCATGAAATTAATACTCCGCTTGGGGCAATCGTTGCCTCGAACCAAGTGGTAATCGATTTAGTTTCGGATGATTTTTTAAATTTGCTAGAATCTTATGCAAATTTAGGAGACAAAGAAAAAGAAGCCTGGAATATTATTTATAAAAATGCCAAACAAAATAATAATTTTTTAGATACAAATGCACAGCGAAAAATAAAAAAAGATATTGTGGATTATTTAAAGAACAAAGGCAAAAACTTAAAGGGGTATACAATTGATAATCTTTCGGAATTAGGTATATCTACTCAAAACATTGATGTATTGATTCCTTATATGGATTTAGAAAAATTTGACATCATCGTAGAAAACTCTATAAATATTTTTACGATTCTTTATTCAGGCAGAATTATTAAAAATGCAGCGGAGAAAGCTTCTAGAGTTATAAAAGCTTTAAAAAATTATGTACATCAGGATCAGATGGAGCAGCGCAAAATGGTGAACATCCGATCAAATCGAGATGTGCTTGGTTCTCTATCAGAATAAAACTAGACAGAAAATGGAAATGATAACGGAGTTTCAAGAAAATCCAACAATCATAGGCTATGGTGATCAACTCAATCAGGTTTGGATAAATTTAATCAATAATGCATTACATGCAGTTCAGTTTGAAGGAAAATTAATCATTCGTAGTTTTATTAAAGATGAATACCTTGCTGTATCTTTTACGGATAATGGACATGGAATACCAAAAAACATTCAAGATAAAGTTTTTAAACCTTTTTTCACTACAAAGACTGCAGAAGATGGAAGTGGACTTGGTTTAGATATTTGTAAAAAAATTGTGGAAGCTCATAAAGGGAAAATTAAATTTACGAGCGTTGAAGGTGAAACCTGCTTTACTGTTTATTTAAATCGATTCTTAGAAAAAGAAGAATCTTTTTAGATGTGGAGTTTTTTTTTGATAAATTCATTTCATCTTTAAAATTCAGATACCATGCAAATAATAAAAATACTATTTCTATTTATTCTTTTTACAATGGCTCACTGCAAACCGAAAGAAGAAGTTATCTTTCCGAAAGCAATTAAGGGAGTTTTAGATTTGAGGGAATGGAATTTTTCTTCTGTGGATTCAAAGCCAGCAAATAGTATTATTAATCTAGATGGAGAATGGGAATTCTATTGGGGAAAGTTTTTAGATCCAACGTCTATCACAACGCCTATTGATTTTATTTCTGTGCCGAGTTCATGGAACGGACATAATATTGCGACTAATACTGATACTCCGCATATTATCGATGGCGATGGTTATGCTACTTATAAGCTAAAAATTTTAACGAAGCGAACTTCAGGCTTGTCTCTTCAACTGCCTACAATGGGAACTGCATATAAGTTTTTTGTAAATGGAAAGCTATTAACTGAAGTCGGGCATATTGGTATTACCCCGAATGAATCCAGACCAGACTATAAAGTGCAAATAGTGAGGCTACCAGAATTAGCCTCTGGAGAATATGAACTACTCTTTCAAATTTCTAATTTTAATTATAAGCAGGGTGGAATTTGGTACCCAATTCCTATTGGTGTCGATAGTGAGATAATCAAAGTAAGAGAGAAAAACTTATTCATAGATTTTTTTCTGGCAGGCTCTCTTCTTATTATGGGACTTTATCATCTTGGGCTATTCTCTGTTAAACGAAAAGATAGCTCTGCTTTATGGTTTGGAATCACTTGTGTATTGGTTGCAATTCGCACATTACTCACAGGGGAATTTTATTTTTATACTTTGTTTTCTGACTTCCCTTTTGACTTAGGAATTAAATTTGAATACATCGCGTTTTATTTAGGAATTCCTTTTTTTGTTTTATTTTTGCGAGAAGTATTTCCTGAAGATTGTCCCAAAATGTTTTCTAGAATTATTCAAACCTGTTCTTACTTACTTCTGATTCCAGTCATCGTATTTCCACCAAGAGTATTTACCCACACAGTCATTGCAATGGAAGTGGTTGCATTATTTGCAATCATGATTGGGCTTTATGTAATGATTCGTTCAATTATGAATAGAAGAGAAGGCGCCAAATCGTTCTTAGCCGGTTCTCTCTTACTTGTTCTAACTATTGTAAATGATATACTACATACTAATCTTATTGTTTATACGGGATTTTATACCCCTATCGGTTTGTTTATATTTATTTTTTCACAGGCTTTTTTACTTTCTGTGCGGTTTGCGAAAGCATTTACCCAGGTAGAAGAACTATCTGAAAACTTGGAACAAAAGGTAATCGAACGAACAGCCCAGTTAGAGCAGGCAAGAAAATGGGCGGAGTCAGAGCATAAAAAATCTGAGAAGCTACTTTTGAATATCCTCCCTGAAGAAGTTGCAAATGAATTGAAAGAAAAAGGACTTGTTACGCCTGTGCTCTTTGAAAGCACAAGTATTATGTTTACTGACTTTAAAGGTTTCACCCAAATAGCGGAAGGACTTTCTCCACAGGATCTCGTAAAAGAACTCGACTCCTGCTTTACCAAATTTGATAAAATTACAGAGCGATTTCACTTAGAGAAGCTCAAAACAATTGGTGATTCTTATATGTGCGCTGGTGGTATACCAAGAGTATCCGCAAATCATGCTATCAATTCCTGTCTTGCAGCGCTTGAAATTCAAGACTTTATGAATCAAATGAAACTTTCAAAACAGAAATTAGGCATCCCTTATTGGGAGCTACGCCTGGGTATCCACTCCGGTCCTGTGATGGCTGGTGTTGTAGGCGAAAAGAAATTTGCCTATGATATCTGGGGGGACACTGTTAATATAGCAAGTCGAATGGAGTCTAGTGGAACTGCTGGACGGATTAATATCAGTTATGCGACGTTTGAACTTGTGAAAGATTATTTCGAATGCGAATACCGTGGCGAAATAGATGCAAAGAATAAAGGAAAAGTAAAAATGTATTATCTGAATCGAATTAAGAAAGAATTCAGCATATTCTAGTTGACAAAAAGTAAGAAATGATTGTTATTCCGTGGAGGCTTTTTTCGAAGGACTTTCATGAAACCTTTCTTTCACACAATGGGCAATTGCCTCAACCGCTTTCACAAGAAAGCTTTTCTTTGGAATGAATATCATCGTACCTTCTCTTACTATTTACTTTGGAATGAAATACTTTGTAGATGCATTCTACCGAGAGCATGGTAAAGTCCAAGTGGAACGTCAGAAAGTGGACTTCCTGTGGCTAATAATACTAATCCGGTAGATGTAGTTTGTGCTGGACTAGAAATGCAAACTTGTATGCGAGAATGGAAAAAAGAAAAAGACGCAAAAAATGAGCCTGTCTGGGAATTACGTTTAGGAATTCATTCCGGTGAGGCGGTTGCTGGAGTTGTGGGCAAACGTAAATTTGCCTACGATATCTGGGGTGATACTGTAAACCTCGCATCCCGCATGGAAAGTTCGGGGGAAGTGGGGAACTTCATAGATAGTATAAAAGGATTGCCACAGAGGGCTTAGGTGGTGGCAAATCATTTCTTGACTTGCCACCTTTTCCCTAAATTCTGGAAGTAGAAACTCATTTTATTCTATACTAAATATTTCAGACAACCCGAACGGATCAAAACAAAATGAAAAAATTAATTTTAATCTTTATTTCTTATAATATCGCAGTTCTCGCTTTTCTGGCGTTTTTAAATTATACTCCGCTCGCTCATAGCTTTTCTCTTCCCTATATTGGGATAATCGGAACTAGCCGCTGGATCGGAATGCTATTTGGAATCTTCTCATTGAATTCTGTCTTTTCCTTGGGGCTAATCCTTGTTTTACAGAAGATGATTACAAGAGAATCCTTTCATGAGAACATAATCCGCAATTACCTCTTACTAAGTATCGTCCTTATGATCTGGGCAACTTTCAGGTAGTAATACGGTCTGTATCGAAGGCGAATGCAAAACAGGCGTTGGTAAACTCGCCTACAAAACAGGTGAAGTCTACGAAGGCGATATTGTAGACTACCAGGCAAATGGAGTAGGAAAGATTTACTATCTAAACGGTGATATTTATTCCGGCGACATGAACTCCGGTAAACCTCACGGCAAAGGAGTATTAACCTTAAACAACATAAATGAAAAAGGCACTCTCGAATCCATCTGGTATGAAGGCAAACTAAACGGCGAGGCTAAGAAGACTTTACTCTCCGACAACAAAGTGGAATACTTAATCTACCGAGCTGGAAAGATTAGTGAGAAGTAGGGATTTAGGAGAAAAAAATGAAACATACTGATACAGTATCTCTTTATAATGGATCCATGGCTGAACTTGCAGAGGATATTGGAAATTTAAAGTATGATGCACTTGCTAATTTTCTTTCTTTGTTATCTAAAAAAATAGACTCCGATGGAGAAAAAGATTTTACTAGAGGCAGAATAAAACTTGCCGCTTCTCTGAAAGACTGCTCTAAAAAATTAAAAGATTCGTCTATTTCAATAGAGCGAGCCTGGGAAATTTGCAAACCCTTTATGGTCTGACAAATTCTAGCGTTAGCGATTGAACGGGGTCATGTTTTTTCGGTCATTGAGTGATGCTTCTTAGCATCGTATCGAAGTGTGAAAAAACATGACCGTAGTGAGAGCGCGGCGGCATTGGTGTAATGTAGAGACAGGTCTGAGACCTGTCTCTACGACGATTGCGCTGCCGCAACGCCCAAATAATCTTCTTTACAAACAATCCCTTTCCCATTTTTTAAACTTATGCAGACAATTTTAAAAACAGAAGTGACCGAGTCCGACTTAATCGAATCTACAAAGGGACTTGGAAAGGTTTATATCGAAACCTATGGCTGCCAGATGAATGAGTATGATTCTGGAATCGTAAAAAGCCTCATGAATAAAGCGGAATACTTGAGCACAGAGGATGTCGAGTCCTCTGATATTATATTTTTAAATACCTGTGCAGTAAGAGAAAACGCCCACGCAAAAATTTATAGTCGTCTGCAAAATCTTGGTTATTTAAAAAAACGAAATCCTAAACTTGTAATTGGTGTGCTTGGTTGCATGGC
>JANYCR010000153.1 GCA_025360185.1 Leptospiraceae bacterium
AGCGATGGAAATAAATTTAATGTTGCAACTTTAATGGGGCATTTAGACGGTTTAGAGGAAAATGATGGTATCCTCACTATCATTACCACAAATAGAATTGAGACGATTGAAAAAGCAATCATTGACAGACCGGGACGCATCGACGCAAAAATTTTTATGGGTGAGCTAGGTCGTGCTCTAATCGCAAAGTTAGTAGAAAGTAAATTAGAGAAATTTCAGAAAGAATTTACCAGCGTAAAAAGTATAATCCCTGAAAACACAGTGATGACCGGATCTATGGCAGTTGAACTTTCAAGTATGATCATTAAATTTGCGATAAGAGATTCACAAAACGAAAATATTATAATTAAAGAAGACCATATAAAGAAAGGAGTTAAGGAAATATATAGGTTAGAAAATAAGAAGAAGGCTGGCTTTGATTAGACTAATGTCTAGTAACCGCAATCATTGATTATAGCCATTGGCAATTCTATATTTATTTCTATAACAAAACTCGGCAGTCTTTCCTGTATAGCGAATCTCATCCGAACACTGCTTACATTCTTCTTTGCATTTCTTAGTCTGAACTAAACAAAAAATTGGAATGTCTGTTGCACTAGGAAATAGCAACCTGTAATTTATAACACAATTTATATCTGCTCGAGTGCATTGATTATCCTGGTAGCAAGCATGCAAATTTTGTTCATAAGAACAGGAAAAGAAAAAAAGGAAACTCAAAAGGAAAAAAAAGACTCTTTTTTTATGCCTACTGATACTCCCATAAATACATTTCTCTCTCATCTTATAATTTCCTGTCCTATCTAAGTCGATAAAATTAAATAGGGTTAATCTGTATTCTAAAAAAGAATGTTATATGAAGGAATTGCAAATCATTAAAAATCTATATAAAGACCGTAATGATAGTGCAAGGCTTGACGATTGCTTTTTTTTTGATGGTAAATACTTAGTCACTACAGATTCCATTTCAGATAAAACTCATTTTAGACATGATTGGAGTTCTCCTGAAGATATAGCATACAAGTTAGTTGAAGTGAATGTTTCCGATATCGCAGCTTCTAATGGCTTACCAAAGTTTGCTTTTCTTAATCTAGGATTATCTGAAATTTCACAAAATAAAATCTGGCTAAATCCATTTCTAAAACAGCTAAAGAAGAGTTTTAAAAAATATAACGTTAATCTTGCAGGTGGGGATACCTATCATTCGCCAAATACTAATTTAACTCTTACACTGATAGGAGAAACCAAAAAGCCGATCTTTCGCCGTACAGGAAAAGTCGATGATTTAGTATATTTGACTGGATCTGTAGGGCTTTCAAAACTAGGATATAAGATTTTAAAGGATAATATGAAATTACCTCAAAATTTAAAAAAGGAAGCCTTGCATAAACATTTACGTCCGGAGGCTAGACTTGAATTGGCAAAATTTATTGGTAGCCGATACGAAATTTCGGCTATGATGGATATCACGGATGGATTAGTTCAAGACTGCGCAAAATTCGCATTAGCTTCTAATTTAAAAATCCAGATTGAAATTGAAAAAATTCCACGTCTTGTTGAATTTCAAAAATACATTGGGGTGGATGGAATTTTATGCTCTGGTGAAGAATTAGAATTATTATTCTTATCAAAGAATGTTATTAAGTCTACAAAGAACTTTCCTGTTACATGTATTGGTGAAGCAGCAAAAGGC
This sequence comes from Leptospiraceae bacterium, assembly GCA_025360185.1. Taxonomy (GTDB): domain Bacteria; phylum Spirochaetota; class Leptospiria; order Leptospirales; family Leptospiraceae; genus UBA2033. The sequence continues at coordinate 1,691 of JANYCR010000153.1, forward strand.
AAACCTTGCGTGGAGTTTAAATTGAAGGGGAAAAAGTATAAACCTACAAACGAAGGTTTTCTGCATTTTTAATTTTTTAAAAGTTCATATAAAAATTTAGAAAATCATCTTCCTGCCTTTGCGAACGACCCTTGGTATAATCATTCTTAGCCGAAGAAGCAGATGCTTTCTCCCATTTACTAAGAATCATATTGATTTCTCGAAGTTCAATTGAAGTAACTCTTTCGAAATCTTTAAATTCTCTCGTAGCTTCATTTTTTAAAGAGGTAAGTTTAGAAGGCTTCAGAGATAAAAAAAGCCAACTAGGTTCATGCTTTGCGTGGCGGATCATTTGTCCAAATTGCTTTAATGTTTTTTCCAATTTAGAATTTGCAGTTTTCAAATCAAAAATAGAACTATCAATTCCGATTGAACCAAAGCGGATATTAAAAAGCGCAATGATAAAATCTAATTTCTCTAAATCTCCTTTTTTATATGCTTCCTGAGCCTCATGCCAGAGTTCTTTTTCCATTGGTGATGCGTCTTTATTTTTATCAGGGTGTAGTTTCTGTACGATTAACCGGTATCTTTCTTTCAAACGACCATCCTTACCTGTAGCCTGTTTGCCATTAGCCGTTTCATTCAGTCCACGCTTGAAAGATTCAAACTCTTCCTGGTTCATATTGTATTTTTCATTAAACCGCTTAAAAAAATCATTTAAGTCTTCTCTGAAAATATCTTCCTCATCCACATTTGGATTTTCCCAAAAATCTTCTTTCAAATTCCCTTGCGAATTTTCTTTTACAAATTCCTCCGGGTGTTCTCTCTTATATTTAATAATTTTAAAGGCTTCTATAAAAGTAATTTTTTTTATAAATGCTTCTTCTTGGACTTCATCAATCAAGGCTCTTTTTTGTTGGATTTCAAGTGACCATGATTTAATTTTTTGAATCAAATCTCCAAAGTTTTCCTGTATCCATCTTTCATAGGCAGGCTTATCTTTTTTTTCAAATTGATCAATTT
>JANYCR010000590.1 GCA_025360185.1 Leptospiraceae bacterium
AATTTGTTTTTATTTCAAACATCTGATGGGGAAGGAGGGGTTAACTTTACAGTAGACCATCCTTATATTCAATTTGATGGATGTAAGAAATTTTCGCAAATTTGTAAGCCTCATCAGCAAAAAGCAAAAGCTTTTTTAAATGCTAGCATTGAACTAATGAATCGGAATATTGTATTTCCAAGAGCAGTCAGCCAAATAAATTTAAAGGCTGCAATATTTAAGAAAGGTAAATAGGTATTATCCGTAAAGATAGTATAAAATTTTATTGGAGAAAAAAATGAGAATAGAAAAAAGTATATGGATTTTGTTTCTTGTGTTTACGACTTTTTTCTTTATTGGATGTAACAATAAAGAAAAAGCGATTAAATACAACGATACAATTGTAGAAGAGTTAAATAAGCTTTCTAAGCTAGAAGATGCGGTTACAAGCAAACAAGGCGATGATGGCGAAAAGGCTTTTGAAGCTTTTAAAAATGCGGTTCCTGAATCAAGAAAAGCAATTGAAACTGCTGGAAAGTTTAAAGACAGTGATTCATTTGAAAAATCTGCCTTAGCGTTGTGTGACTTCTACCAAGAAGTGGTAGATGGCAAATGGAATGATAAATCTGGTGATGAAATAGGCACAAAGGAAGTAGAATTGTATGCCGCTCTCAAACAAGCGCAAAAAGATTTTGCTGAAAGATTTAAAATAGAGATTGTTCAACCTTAGTCGGTATCAAAGTTAAAAACTTTTTCCATAAAGAGTGAATAGAGTATTGACTTTTCTCTATATATTCTTTATGGAAAAATTAATTTAAAGAGAGGTGTCTAGAACGAGCGCATTTTTTCGAATCATAATTCTCAAGCTGGCTATAGATTTAGTTAGACAATTACGAAATTTAATTTTTTTATTCTTATTATTTCCAACTATTTTACTTTCTCAACAAGATCTTTTTAATGTGCCTAATCTGGATATAACTCCAACAGGTAAATTTTTTAGCCAAACACAAATTATCTTATATCCGGATACTACACAATGTGATTGCACCATTCAATATGGCCTCGGAAACCAACAAGAAATCGGAGTAAGTATTTACAACATATTTTACCCATCAAATCATTCATCCAATAATCTTAACAATCGCTTAAATCATATTCCATATGTTGATCCGGTTATTACTATCAATTATTTCAAGCGCTGGGATCTGACAAAGAATCTTGCCATCGGCGCTGGAACAAAATTCGGTGGAAATTTTTATACTGGAAATAGAAAATCAAATTTTGCTTATTTTAATCACTTTGATTCTGCTTATGAAATTTTACAAATTAAAACAAAGATTCATAGCGGGTTTTATTTTGGAAATGAGGCTTATCTCGGTTATTTTACAGATAACTTTTATCCCGCAAAGAAAATGAATTATTACGGAATCATGCTTGGGTTGGAAAAAGAAATTATACCTGGCAAATTAAATTTCATATGCGATTATATTTCTGGAATTAATTCTATGGGCGTTTCTGTATATGGTCTTACCTATTTTATAAATTCAAATCTTTTTCTTTCGGCAGGGTATCAAATACCTAATCGCGGTAACGGATCATTCAACGCTCATGCCGTTGTCATTGAATTAAATGCATTTTTTTAAATTTTTTGTTCTTGAAAAAAGATAATTATACTATATTCTGAAATCGAGATTAATTTTATGAAAATACAATGGCTACTTCTAATAATTTTATTTTTTTTGCAATGTAAGAATGATGATAAAATAGTCTTAAAAGATATATTGCAACTACCGACATCTGGAACTTTATCTTCCATAAATAGCCTCAAATCATTAAACGTAATCTCAGGTGTCTTATCTCCTACTTTTAGCTCTTCTATAACTATATATTCTATATCAGTCTTAAATTCAGTATCTTCTATTACGGTTAGTCCAGTTGCCCTGGATACAAGCGCATCAATAAACATAAATGGAAATATTGTGATTTCCAGTTCTACTTCTCAGAGCATTAATTTAAGTGTTGGACTAAATGTAATTACCATAACAATGACTGCTCAAAATGGCTCTATATTAGTATATACTATCAATATAACTCGATTGAATTCAAATACTTATAGAATATTTGTAACCAGCGGAACTCATAATGGAAATTTTAATGGAGCAACAGGAGCCGATTCTTTTTGCAATTCAGATGCGAATAAACCGGATAATGTCACGTTCAAGGCAATGCTTACGGATAACGTTCCCAATAGGGCTGCATGTAGTATAACGGCTAATTGCACATTATCCACTGAAAATGTTGATTGGGTATTAAAAGCATCTGCAAATTATGTACGCTCAAGTGATAGTTTAGCAATTTTTACTAGTACTAGTGGTAGTGCAACGTTTAACTTCGGTAATTTTACTAACTCACTTAATACTGGCACTCAAATCAAATTATGGACAGGATTGCGAAGTGGTTGGGATTCTTCTAGCTTTGATTGTAATCACTGGGCATCTTCTTCCTCAGGACAAACGGGAGCATACGGACTTAGTGACGCGACAGATAGTAATTCAATTAGGGATGGGGGAAGTTCAACGCAAACTTGCGATAAGCTTCTTAATTTAATTTGCGTTGAACAGTGAATTGCCCGTATTATCGCCGTGAATTTTTTTTATTTAAATCTTGACAGAGTAGAATAAAATTTAATATGCTATTTGATAGACCGCTATGAAAAAAATTTTATCTAAAGTAATTTTAAAAAGAATGATGATGATTCTTTTTCTTTTCATAGTTTCAGTAGACGTACTAATTGATTATGTCGAAATACTTTCCGGTGACTATTCTTTTGAAGTTCAGGCAGTAGAGTTACATGCCCCGAATCAATTTAGATCATTGGACGATATTACATCTGCATTCTATTATAGCCAATTCAAGAATGAGTCAGAAGGCGATGATTACGAATCAAAGTATCATATTCTCACGGTTCTTTCACGTATTAAATATAGCAATTATATTAACTTTGTAATTTATCACAGAGTGGTTAATAGTGATTTCCCTTACAAGGAATTTAGTGCATTTCAGGAATATAATATTCCTCCCCCCATCGTTTAATCCCCCTTTTCTTTGTTTATATAACTAGTTAATTTGCATTGCATTTAAGTAGTGCGCGTTACGTCGATTAGCCGTAAAATTTATAATCGAATACTCGCTTACTATAAGCAATACTTTATTCAAATATTGTAGCATCTCCATTGAGAGTTAGCTATCCATAGTTTAATAGTAAATAACGCTGATTTTGCGTTAATAGGAAATTTTATAACTACAGGAGTTTTTATGACTATACATAACCAAATTAATCAAATTAACCCTTCCACGACCAACGGATTCGTAAGCAATGATTCATACGAGTTTTATGGGAGGCACCTCATGTTAAACTTCATGAATTGCAAATTCAATTTAGAAGAGCATCAAAAACTAAAAGCAAATATGATTTATGCGATCGAAAAAGTTGGAGCAACGATTTTAAGTTCCGTTGAACATAAATTTAACCCACAGGGAATTACAATTCTTTTCCTTCTCTCTGAGTCACATGCGAGTATTCATACATATCCAGAACATAATTCATGTTTTTTAGATATTTTTACTTGCGGGAGAGAAATAGATGTAAAGCCTTTCGGAGAGATATTAAAAGAGCTCTGGATG
>JANYCR010000290.1 GCA_025360185.1 Leptospiraceae bacterium
AGGTCCGACAGATTTTACAAATAGAAAACATTATATTGGTGAGAAAAAACCTGGCTCGATCAGTATGAAGGAAGTTGTAGAAGATCAATGGACTATTCCATTTGTGATACTAACAAATTATTCCAAGAATATGGACAATTATATTAAGTCAGGATTTCTATACGATATATTACAATTTGCCGGGGTTCAGTCTATTATTTTACTTGAGCCAACTCCTGAGAACGCAAAGATTAGAGATAATTTAATTTCAAATATTAAAAATGCGAATAAACTTATTAAGGAAGAAAAATTGCATCTCGTTGGTGAGTATATTAACGAGTATCCGGATAATCAAAAAATCTTTGAAAGTGAATTTAAAAAATATACTGCGTTAGCTGTTAAAGAAGAGCGTAAGAAAAATTATCTCCAATCTATGAAGTTTTTATTACAGGCTAATTCTGTTTTGCCGGATAATAATGTAGAATATTTAATTCAATCAGAGTTAAACTTAGCGAAGTTAAAGACAAAGACTTTTCCGAGCGTTAGTAATTACCTAGTTCATTACGAAAACCTACTGACCCGGTTTGCGATTAACTCAAAAGAGGAAGAAGCAATTACCTATGAACTCTTGCTAAGTTGCTACGAGGCGCCAATTGATGTGAACTGCGAGAAATACCAATCAAGGTATAATTCCTTACCCGGTGCCACGGAAGATAAAAAGTTTGTAGTTAATTATTATAAAAATTTACGAGCGGGTAATTTAAGTATAGTTGACCCCGAATACAAAAAATTCATTTCGATTAATTCAGAAGAGGACCCATATTTAAAAAACATGAGACTTGCTACTTTGTTTGCAAGAGGATTTATTTGGGACAAAGCAATATTACACGCTGGGATAGCAAAAAAAATAGCAGAGTCTAAACGAGAAATAGGATTTGCAGATAATGCGATATCCGACATAGAGTATGAGATCTTTTTTATTAAAGGAATTGATCCAGATACAATCAGGGAAGATAAAATATATTTTTTTGCAACGAATAGAATTTGGGATGCCTATCGCAAAAAAGCAAGAGAGCTTTCAGGACAGCAATCAGATTCTACACGAAAAACATATCAATCTAGATTACTCGAAGCCTATGATTCTATTGAAAATAAAGCTGACTTTGAACCAACTTCTCTCGGTCCGCTTTATCTTAAAGACGGAAGACCTGCCCTATACTTATTAAAAGAATCTGATAGAGACTTCTTATTTCATTTACTTTTAAAATCAATTGTTACTCAGACTGGAGAAGAGCTAAACAATCAATTTGATTTGCTGATTGAAACTGAGTTCCGGCTAAAGAATCGTAACCGCGCTTTATGGATGCAGATACAATGGGCTGGCGCACTGTATCACCGTGGCGATTATGAAAGTGCAAAGAAATATTATAATGACTTCGATAAAAACTTTAAAGAATACTATCCAGAAAAAAGTTTAGTAAAAACTTTTTATACAGTGAAGTATAAGCTTTCCCGCGTATTCCCTGAAATTGAATTTGCGGCTAATGAGCGTGAGTTTATAAAAGAAGAATTTAAAGAATGGTTCGGCTACTATGAATTATGCGAAAAACAAAAACCGACGGAATTCATTGCAACTCTTAACCAATTAGTTGCCTCTAAGAAAAAAGAAAAACTAGATTTATTTAATGCGAGAGAGCTAGATGATTTTATTAGCTTTTTGCAATTGGAATCTTTAGAAAAGAAAGACTACGCTGTATTTGCCGATCTTGGCTTTGCAAGAGATAAATATAAATCAATTAACGACAAAGTATTCGCAAGACAAATTCTATTTTCTGATTTGCCTGAATTCAAATCTATATCAATACAGCTTGTAGCGAAACTTCCAAAGGATCAAATTTTTTCAGCGATCATTGACTTAGGAATTAAATCCTATATTGTAAAAATGAGAGAGGGACAAATTACAAATGAACTTGGTTTTGCGGATAACAGGGATATTAAGTATGCAATCCTGGATTATTATTATACAATTAAAGACGGCGGAGTTTCGATTGTAAAGCAAGAGTCAATAGAAGCCAGGTACAAAGAAATTCTAAAATTTGCAAAAAATAAAATAGACTATATCTATCTTCCATCCTTTCATTTCAAAGCAGTCATTGAACCGGAAGAGCAGGATTATTTCTATTATGTGCTAAGTCCGGAATTGCTTCTCGAGCGACCGGTCTATGATACTACGCAAGATTTTCTACCCGGATTTAAAGTTGAAGCAAAGAATACTTCTAATTATGCGCCACAGTGGTGGAAGATGATACAGAACCTGGAGAAGTATGAACTTCGTAATATATCCGGTATTGGAAAAGGAAATAGAATTATAATTTCACAAGAAGACTTAAGATTAGATAAAGGTCGTAAATTAGAATACGCAAGTCTTGGGCTAAATGAAATTAAACGCTTAGAAAAAAGAAAAGGTGTTTGGATAATGACCGGTAACCTTTTATCGGAAGCCTCCATTCAAAATGACGACTTTGCCCATTCACTCAAATACATTGACCAATTGCACCAGGGACCCGGTGTTGTGTTTGCAGGACTTCATAATGCAACTGCGACTGCTTACTTCATGAAGAATTTTTTTAAGAACTTAAATTATCGTTATCCGTACGTTGAGCGTTACTACGATGCCTTCACAGAAACGCAGGAAGAATTTCCATACGATAGATATTGGAACGGATTTAGACCTTATACGAATGTATTTTTGAAGTAGGGAATAATCAAGAAAAACATTGGGTAGAAAGAAAATCTACCCAGTAGGAAGGCGTTATTTAAGAGCTTGATCTATATTATCATGAATTAAAACAAAATCAGTAAGACCGACAATATCCATGACTTTTCTAAAATGTGAATTTAATCCTGAAAACTCAATTTTACCTTGATTCTCAGATGCTTTTGTTATTAAGCTAATCAGCGTTGCAATACCTGCTGAATTAATGTAAGCGGTTTTGGAAAAATCGATAAGAACTCTACTTTTTTTTGCAGCAGGAATAGAAGCGTAGCAATTAACTATTTCTTCGTCTGCTTCAGAAGTAATCTCGCCTGCAATATGAATGATCGGAATGACACCGTTGTCATAATCTACATGTATTTTGAATTCATCTACCATAGGGATGATAATAAATACAGGATTTTCCCTAAGTCAAGACATTTTCCTAATAAATTTTGGAGAATTTACGAGAAGAGAAGTGTTAGTACACCTCCCTTCATCAGGTGACAGGCTATTAGTTTTTGGTTAGATACACAACGTATTTTGCAAGAGATTTCAAGCTATCATCCCCTAAATGCTTATAGGCAACCATTGGACTTCCTTTGATTCCTTCATTCAAGGTTTTTAAAATACCTGCTTCCGTGTTACCGTTTTTCCATTCACTTGCTGGGGCTTTGTAATTTCTAGGCTTAGGATTTAGAGAAGCTGCAGCAACTCCATCTCCAGCACCAGTTGCTCCATGACAAGAAGAACAGTTGATGTCAAATATTTCCTTTCCTTTGGCTACTTCCGGATCTAAAGTTACAGCAGGTTTTGTTTCAGGTGCTGTTGTAGCTTCTTCTTTTTCTTCTTTCTTTCCGCAATTCAAAAAAAGAGAGAGAATAACGGTTAGGAAAATTAATTGATACATATTTTTTTTCATTGAAAATACTCCTTTATAAGATTGAGTTTTTAAGCTGCAATTCCCTTGAAAAGGAAAATTTCATTCGCCGTAAAATTAACTTTCAATAGATAATTATCGAAGCAGATTTTCCAAGGCGGGTTTTAATTCTGGAAATTGAAATTTATAACCTAATGCAGTAAGCCTAGATGGAATTACATTTTGTCCTTTTAAAATCACATCTGCTCCATCACCGTACAATGCCTTTAGAGAAAAACTAGGCACGCTCATAAAAGAAGGTCTACCTAAGACTTTTCCTAGAACCGAAGAAAATTCCTGATTAGAACAAGGATTCGGAGAAGTAAAATTGAACGCTCCTTCAGCAGACGGATGCGAAATTAAAAATCGAATTGCATATACCATATCAACAATATGAATCCAACTCATGCATTGTTTGCCGCTTCCTAAAGCACCACCTACGAACATTTTAAAAGGGAGAAGCATTTTCTCAAGAGCACCACTCTCGGGCGAAAGCACAACTCCAGTTCGAATTAGAATTGTGCGAATGCCTAGCTCTTTGGCTCTAAGCGCCTCTGACTCCCAATCAAAACAAAGTTTTGCTAAAAAATCTTCGCCTACTTTTCCTTCTTCAGAAAATCGAGGCTCGTCAGAGTCATACATCCCGTAAAATCCAATCGCAGATCCCTGCAAAAATATTTTCGGTTTTAACTTCACCTTAGCTAATTCTTGAACAATTTCTCTTGTGAGGTCAACGCGAGATGTCCGAAGTGCTCGCATTCGTGCTTCTGTCCAGCGTTCTCCAATAACGGATTCACCGGCTAAATTTATTAAAATATCAATGCCTTCTAAATTTTCGCAGCTTGGTTTAGAAGTGGAAACTAAATGCGCTTTATCAAGACTTGACAGGTCTTCAGGCAACGCAGTTTTTCTTGAGACTATAAAAACTTCATCCCCGTCGCTAAGAAGAGCCTTTGCTAAATTTCTACCTATAAAACCTGAACCACCTACAATCGCAATTTTCATTGATTCCCTTGCTCCTATTAAATTAAATGACTACTTAGTTATGACTAAATCTATTTCGATTCTAATTTTCCTATCCTTATTCGGACTCAATGCATATATTTATTTTAACACCGAAAAAAAATTGGAAGCCTATGCAAAGTCTCCTCCCTTTAGAATGGAGGACTTTACAAAATCCTATCGGAAAAATAAATTATCACAAATCAAACATCTTACAGATAAAGATAAATCAACTTTTTGGATTAAAGAACAAAATTCGATTCATCCTGAATATGATTTAGAATTAGAACTTACTCTAAGTCATATTTATGCAGAAGAAAAATTTAAGAAAAAAGAATTTTATACTATTACATTCTATTCTTGTTTAACAAAAGAAAATTATTCGCCACTCAGAAGTCCGAACCAATTACAAGTAGATATATTTTTAAGAGAAGCAATCAATATAGACAAAGAACTTCGACTTCCAAAAGATAAAAAATTTGAATCTTATACTTTGGACTTTAAAAATTCTGATTTTCAAAAGGTAAACGTATCACAGTTATTCGCTCTAGAGGATTCTACCCATTATCCGGATAATATTTTTATACTGACCTTATTCATTAAAGATAAATCTCAATATGCCAAAGATGGCAAGACCTGCATTGCAGAAATAGAGGTAAATTGAAAGTAACTCTTAGGGCAGAGAAATGGGTCAACAACGGATTCAGTCTGGGTTACTTAAACGGAGATACTTATTTTATTACCGGTGCCATTCCGGGTGAGCTAGTAGAATGTGACCCTGTGAGTATCACTAAAAAATTTAAGCAGGTTAAAGTGGTCTCTATACTAGAGCCTTCTACAGAGAGAATTTCGTCTGATTGCGATATATTCTTATTATGCGGTGGATGTTCTTTTCGTCATATCTCGTATACAAGCGAAATAGAAATTAAAAAAAATCTATTTCTAAATGAGTTTAATCATAAGTTTCCGGAGTCAAAACTGGATTTTAATTTTATACAAATCATTCAGGGGAATGACCTGCATTATCGCAATAACGTTCAATTCAAAATTCAAGATAATAAAAAAGGATTTTTTAAAGTTGGCTCTAATGACTTAGTGGAATTTCCAAAATCTGGTTGTTTGAATCTACCAGACGAAATCAATTATTATATAAAAAAAATAAATACAGAAACAAAAAAAGAAGGCAAATTACGATTAACCGATTCTGTAACGGATTATTCCGAAAACGATTCTCTATTTATCTTAGGTGATAAAAAAGTCAAGGTTCCTAAGAATGGATTTTTTCAAATTAACCGTTACTTAATTGAAAGCTGGCTAGAAGAAATAATTCAATTTCTCCCAGCGGATAATCTAGATATACTTGAATTGTTTTCGGGCTCAGGTCTTATAAGTTTATTTATCGCATCAAAATGTAAAAGCTTAACAGGATACGAATTGGAATCAGGCGCAGTGTATTATGCGAAGGAAAATGCAAAAGAGAACAATATGCCCAATTTAGAATTTCATACGAAAAATTTATACCTGGAAAAGATTTCAGTGAAACATATGAACCGTCCTCTTTGGATTATGAATCCACCTCGCAATGGGCTCGGAAATTTAATCTTAGAACAAATAAAAATTTATAAACCGGAGCATATTATTTATTCGAGTTGCAATTATATCAGCTTAATTCAGGACTTAAAAAAGATCATGTCTGATTATTCTGTAAAAAAAGCAACGATCGCGGACTTCTTTCCGAGGACTCCTTACTTCGAGACTCTCATTCTACTGGAGAAAAACTAAATCTTTTTCTCTTGCCAAAAATTATCACGTTTTGCTTCATTAAATAATCATTTATGACAACACTACTAACAATCCAAGACCACATAGCTACTATTACCCTCAACCGCCCTGAATCAAGTAACGCGGTAAGCCGGGAGCTTCTCGGTTCATTTCTAAAGCATCTGCAAGAAGTTTCTACAAATGCTTCTATACGTATTTTATTTTTAGAGGGAGCAGGCGAGAAAGTTTTTTGTGCAGGCGCGGATTTGAAAGAGCGTGCTGACATGACCGAAAAAGAAGTCATTCAATTTTTAGTTCAATTTAGATTCACCTGCACATTCCTTGAGAACTTGCCATTTCCTACTGTTGCTGTTTTAAAAGGGGACGCTTATGGCGGTGGACTTGAAATTGCACTATCCTGTGATCTGCGGTTAATGGCAAACGAGGCAAAGATTGGTTTAACGGAAACGAAGCTAGGTATTATTCCAGGCGCTGGTGGAACACAGAGACTTTCTCGTTTAATTGGTGTTAGCCGTGCTATGGAGCTAATTTTTACAGCGCGTCGAATTGAAGGTGAAAAAGCACTGCAACTTGGAATTGTAAATTCTATAATGAATAGAGCTGAACTGCCTGCACTTAAATCAATCTATGCTGAAGAAATTTCTTCTTCAGCACCGGTTGCAGTTCGTATGGCAAAGAAAGCAATTAAGAGCGGGTTTAATCAGGACATGAATTTAGCTTTAGATATGGAAAGAGCTTGTTATCTTCAAACTTTAAAAACCAAAGATAGGAATGAGGCATTAGCTGCATTCAAAGAAAAAAGAAAACCTAATTTTATTGGAGAATAAATTGATACTTACAGGAAAAGAAATTGCCAAGAAACTTGGAACGGATATTAATATAAAGCCTTATGAGGAGGCTCTACTAAACCCGAATTCTTATAACCTTCGTCTTCATAACGAACTTCTGGTATATACGAATATGCCGCTTGATATGAAAAAACCAAATCCTTCTGAAAAAATTATCATTCCAGAAGAAGGCTATTTACTTCAGCCCGGAATATTATATCTCGGTAGAACATTAGAATATACAGAAACATTTAATCTTGTTCCCATGCTAGAAGGTAGATCCTCTATCGGTCGACTTGGGATGTATGTTCACGTTACGGCAGGATTTGGAGATGTGGGCTTCAAAGGATTTTGGACTTTGGAAATTTCAGTCATTCACCCCCTCGTGATTTACCCGAATGTGC
>JANYCR010000310.1 GCA_025360185.1 Leptospiraceae bacterium
CGCAGCATAATGTGATGAAAATTCGTTATATCAAAGACAAAATCGGTTTGCTATTCAATCGACCATTAGAATTATGTATCATAGTATAAATCTCCAACTAGAAAAATAGGTAATTTTTCTTTTTAAAAATATCAATGAAAAATGTAGATTCATCGAAAGAACTGATTTGTATTTTAAAGCCGAACGGTACTTTTGAACTAGATTGGCAAGCCTCTCTGGAAACTAAAAGTGAGCAACTGACAGTTGAGGAAAAACTATATAATCTGCATCAAGATGACTCCGAAAAAGCACTCCTTTACTTTGGATTTTTTCTGCAGTCTGTATCACTTTCTCCTTCCTTACAATTCTTACTAAATACTGCCAACGCCTATATAAAAAAACTTTCCAATGACCCGAACTTGGAAGAGCTACGAGAAAAAGCTGTCGTAGTCGCCGAGGAAAATGACTACAAAGAACTTTTAGCAAATGCTCCCTTTATGAGCGGCTATGAGTTATTATCTCCGGATTGGATCGAAGAGTTATGGAAAAGACTTGGCAAGGAATTTGTGAGAGAAATAAAAATCTTTAAAGGCAGCGTAGCAGATTTTTTTGCAAAGTATTGTCAGAGTATTCATCTTACTGGAAGAGTTTTTTTTCATCTCGTCGAGAGCAAAAAAGAAGAACATCCGTTTGCTTTTCTTGCAACCTATTCGGAAATTTCTAAAGATGGTAAGTCAAAGCATGTTCCCCTGAAAAATGCGTTAGTTGAATATGGAGAAGATAGTCGAAAACTATTGGAGCTACTTTCCAAAGTATATTCCGCTTCTTCTAAAAGTCCTTTTGTTACCGAACTCCTTGACTCAGGAGAAATATTTCATCCTTTAAATTTTTCGCAAAAAGAAGCTTATCAATTTCTAAAAGAAATTCCTCTTTATGAAGAGTCTGGAATCTTGTGCCGGATTCCAAATTGGTGGAAGAAGAAATCAGAATCCGTAAAGATGTCCATTAACATTGGTGAAAAATCTCCTTCGCGTGTAAACCTTTCTTCACTAGTTGATTTTAACGTACAACTTTCTCTGGGGGATGAGCCAATTAGCCGCGCCGAGCTTAAAAAATTGCTGTCGGAGGTAGAAGGTCTTGTTCTCATCAAAGGGAAATGGATTGAAGTAGATCATAGTAAACTCAAAGAAACTCTTTTTGCTTATGAACAAGCACAGAAAATGATTAGAGGCGGAGAGATGAGTCTAATGGAAGCTATGCGCTTTCAACTTACACCTCAGAAAATTTTCGATGGTGCTGAAATTCCGTGTGAGAATGAATATATTCCTTTACTTGTTCTATCTATAAAAGCTGGCGGCGTTGGACTCAATCTGACTTCAGCGAATCATGTAATTCACTTTGACAAGTGGTGGAATCCGGCAGTCGAGAACCAAGCCACCGATAGAGCTTTCCGCATTGGTCAATATTTGGAATTGATATGGAGGATAATATGTCTAAACCGCTAAATAAGAAGTCTTCTTCAAAGAAAAAGTCTGCTATAAAAAAGAAGATCGCTAAAAAGAAAGAGTTGGCAGTAAAGAAAATAGTAAAATCTAAAACGACAACCAAGAAAAAAGTAAACCCGTCTTCGAAAGAAGTGAGTATTTTGGAAAAACTGAAAAAAGTCTATACGAAATTTGTTCTTCGTAAAGGACCAAATGCAGATTCTCAACTTTGCGAGATCTGGTCAATGGATCCGCCTGATATTTTAGAAAGCACTCGTCAAATTAGAGCTATCGAAGCAGAATTTAATATTACCATTGAAGAAGATGATGCGGCTGAATTGTTTGACATGTCTTTAATAGAAGCAAGTGATTATATTCTAAAAATGATTGAGTTACAAAAATTGAATAGTTTTTAGGTCAGCCTCTAATTCTTTTTTCAACTCACCCGGCGGATAATTAAAAACGGATACCCGGTATCTACTGCAAATATTAAAAAAGTCAACGCGAGTCGTTCCTAAGAGTTCAGCTGCTTTGCCAGAAGAAATTTTGCCTAATTCAAACATCTTGAGAGATGCCATTAATTTGATTTGGTATTCTAGTTCTTCCGAAGTAAGTCCAACTACTGTTATATCGTCTTGCTGTGCAGCTGAATTTGCAAAAACTTGAACATCGTGAATAAGATTTTTAATTATTTCTTCAATAGGAAGAGGAGTATTTTTTAGGATAAAATCTTGCAATCGCTGTATTGAGTATATTAACTTGACAGACTTACCTTATTCCAAAAAAATAAAATTTAGGGAAGTGAATCGAATCTGTGAAAATTAGAAATATTTTTTTTTCGGAGAAATACTTTTATCTGATTGAAGGTTTGAAGTTCGCAAATTACAATCTTTTATTGCTAATAGCTACTTTTACTTTAAATCTAGTGTTCAAGACAGACCATTACAATGGAGTTATTGAAACGAGCACTAAAGCTAATTATCTTACCCGGAATCATGAGGACTCATCCAGAAAATGCGATACTTGTTTGCAGGAAGAAAAGAATAATGTAACTAATCAGAATCTAGAATTATTAAATCAGGATTTTGAACATCAGATTGAACAGAGAAAAGATTCAAATATAGAATATGAAAAGAATAATGAGCAAAAAGAAAATATAAATAGGGAGTATAAAAAAGAAGATAACCCTACAGAGAATTCAAAAGAATTTAAGTATGAAAATGGAGATATTTTTTTTGGAGAGCATAATAATGGAAATCGCAATGGATATGGAGTTTTAAGAAAGAGTAATAATTTTATTTATGAAGGAAATTGGAAAGATAATATTCTTATTAATGGCTATATATATAAAGGGGATTTTGTTGGAAATGGTTTTGCGAAGGTTCTTTATAAAAACGGAGACGTCTGTGAAGGAATGTTTCTAAATTACAAACGAGAAGGTAAGCAAGATTGCGGTTTTCATGATAATTCGAGATATTCAGGAAACTATCAAGCAGATAAAAAGAACGGATACGGTGTAATGGATTTTTCGGATAATAGGAATTATGCGGGATATTGGTCAAACGATGAAATATTCGGTCAAGGTAGAATGGAATTTCCAAATGGGGAATGGCAGGAAGGTGAATGGAAAAACAATAAGATGGATGGAAATGGAACGTATCAATATAGCAATGGAGCAAAATTTACTGGGTCATGGGAAAGAGGTTTGAAGGATGGGAATGGAGTCTTACATCTACCGGATATTTCTACGAAATTTTTGGGGACCTGGTCTAATGATCGTGGACAAGGAACATTTTATATGAAGTACGACAAAACTTGCTTAGCCACTGAATTTAATGGAAACATTGAATGTAATAAAGAACCTGTATCTAAGCCATCCGAATCAAATTAATTATTATATCTTAGACTGAATACTTTGAAAGGAATGCAATTAACAAATCTGTAAAATTAGTGATCTATTTTTACAAGGACAATTGTAATATCATCGATTTGGATATTTGATCCGGAGAACTCTTTTATATCATTCATAATTTGTTTGAATAAATATTCAGGTTTTTTCTTAGCATTGTTTATTATGCTCTTCTTAAATCTTTCCAATCCGAATTGCTCATCAACAGAATTCGTCTGCTCAATAATGCCATCTGTGTAGAAAACTAAATAGTCATTAACCTCCAAAACTATTTCGATTTCGTTAAAATCTATTTTTTTAGTTACACCCAAAGCCATATTAGATAGATTAAAATCTATAAAATCATTATTTCTGAAAAGTAAAGGCGGTAAATGTCCAGCGTTAGACAAAGCAAGAATAAAACTATCATTACTCCTCGTCAAAGTTGCCTGTAGTGAAGTTACAAAATATTTAAGTTTAGATTTTCGTTTAAACTCAAAAATAGAACATAAATTTTCATTCACTGTAGATAGTATTTTAGAAGGTGATAGGGATATCGTTTCTTTCTGTTGTATTAAAGAAAGTACGGATGACATAACTAATGCACTACCTGTACCTTTTCCTGAAACATCACCTATAGAAATTGCTACTTTGTTATTTTTAAAATCATGAACATGAAAATAATCTCCTCCAAGTTCTTTGGAAGTTATTGAATCTGCAAAAATATAAATATCATCTAATCTTTCATTGAATTGGCGGATTAGAACGGATTGAACTTTTCTTCCCATATCTAATTCCAATTGCATTTCATTCTTTTGTCGTTTCAGACTAGTAGTCATTTTACTCAAGTTGCCATTACCCTCATCGATCATTTTAAGAAAACCATTTATCTTCATTGTTATCTCAGAAAAAATGTCAGCCAACCTGTCGAATTCATCTCCAAATTTTTCAGAAAAGGTATTTGAAATTCCCATATTCTCTTGTGTCAAATTTAATGAGATATTCTTAAATGAATTAATTCTTTTTTTAATTACACTAGTAAGAGTAATCAGGAATATAAACTCTAAAGTAAATAAAGCAATAGTAGAGAACGATAAAAAAAAATGTTTATAGTTTTGGACTTGAACCATTGATTCATTAGATAGCTTAATAATTAAATAATTGTTTTCTTCATCAATATTAAGAATCATTTCAATCAAGATAGTCGAATTACTAAAATCAAAATTTTCTTGGTAAGAAATACTTTCTCCAATGACGTTTTTAAATTTTTTTTTAGGATCGCGCTCAGAAAGAATTCGAACAGTAACATCAATCTCATTTCGGCTAACATTGCTATCAATACTTTTAAGATCTTTGTTCAGAAAAAGATAATTGACATTCTTATACGTTTTAAGTAATTCACTAATTCTATGCTTATCGTCATTAATTTTTTCATAGTTAGAATTTATTGCAAAGATTATATTGTCAACATAGATTTTTGAAGTTGCCCTAAAAACTCTTTCGCATATTTTATTGAACGAAAATAATAATATATAATAAAAAGTAACACTACTTATAAGAGAAATAAAAACACCAAAAATAAAAAACTTATTTTTCATAAACCCATCCATACCGCAGTAATCTTTTCATTCCGCATTCACCATTACCCATTATTCTCATTCCAATAATAATTAGCCCCGCAATCGAAAAAGTAATTGCAAGAATAGTCATGATTAGTTGATACGTTGTCATATTATTTCCTTTATATAGATAAGTAGTATTTTATTAGAATTCGTTCAAAAAACAATACAAAAATATTTTAAGAAAACAACACGAACAAAGTTACTTACCCAATCCTTTATTTAGTCTTCTTTTTCAGACTCTTCCTTACTTCCTTCTGCGTTAGATGCGTGTAATTTTCCCTTGTAGAAACTTTCTTGCCTGTTTTTCTTTCTAGCTCTTTACGTGCGTTACCCGCTACTTTGCCACCTGCTTTTGCAACAGAGCGATTTTCTGTAAAGCCTTTCGGGTCTTTGCTACGCGCAATTTCAATAGTAGACGCTTCCCCTAACATAGTGAAGATCAATGTCATGTGATCTCGCAAATTATCAGAGGGCTTTTCTAATTCCTTAAATTTTTTGTATTCAGAGGGAGTCATACCAAAAGTCTCTTTGCTAATTTCGGCAGTTAGAATAGAATATTCTTTTTCTTCCTTGAGACCTCTTTTTTTCCAATCCTCTGTAAGTTCATCACGAATAGCAATTCCACGAATACGCTTTTCAATCCAATCATCGGTATATCCTTTTGCTTTATAAATCTCACGCATTCTTTTAGCGGCTAATTCTGGATTGCCGATTTCATCAATGCGTTCTTCGCCAACTTTAGCAAGCCAAAGTTTGAAAGGCTCAGCTTTCGGAGAAGGAATAGATTGAATGATTCGTAAAATCCCTTTTGTATCTGCACAATCTGTTAGATATTTTTTTCCATCGGATGCGATTAATTTCAGTTGTCGACAATTTGTCGACAACTCAACTCCTGAGATACTTTCTCTATCCTTCATTTTAAACCAATAATCACGTGGATTCGTACTATCAGTTAAAACGCCCACAACATCAATCACAGAAAAGAACCATTTCTGATCTTCCTCTACCCAAAGTGTACGAACTTTTTTACTTTCAAAGAGTTTGATAGCTGTCATTGTTTACCGTCCTATTCGTTTGTTTTGATTCCTATTTTAGTCAATCGCTGCAATAATAAATAATAACTCCGAAAAAGTGTTTTCGAGAAGTTACTCCTTATTAGTTGCTACGTGGTTGTTATTACTTTTTTTCTTACCAACAGGTTGTTTTACTTTCTTAACAGAAGGTAAAATTTTTATCACAACAAGAGTTATATCATCTTCGTTCGGCAAACCACCAGAGAACTTTTTTACTTTATTCAAAATATGATCGACAATTGATTTTGTTGTTAAAATACGTTTAATAGAAAGAGTCTTCATAAGACGTTCAATTCCAAATTGATTTCCGTTTGTATCCATTTGTTCAATCAATCCATCTGTATATAGGATTAAAATATCGTCTTTTTCTAACTCAATGAATTCTTCAAAGTATTGTGCTTTCGAATGAACACCGAGAGCCAAGCCACTATTGGTTGAAATCAATTCATTGCACTTCCCATTGCGAATCAAAAGCGGTGATAGATGTCCGGCATTGGTGAATAAAAAACTCACGGAATTTCTTTTCTTTTTTAAATTACAAAATAAAGAAGTTGTAAAATACTTAATCTTGGATTTCCTTTCAAATTTGAAAAGGGATGACATTTGTTCATTTATTTTTGTAACCGATTTACTTGTGTCCTTTGCAGCTAATCCCACTTGGCTTGTAATTGCTATGACCGAGGAAACAACAAGAGCACTGCCTACTCCATGCCCGGATACATCGCCTAACGCAATCGAAAACTCATTTGGTTTAGAGTCCCGTGTATAGACTTTAAAATAATCACCACCGAGATCAGAAGAGGATTTACTAATTCCATATATATCTGCCCATCCAAAAGATATTTCTTGTGGTGGTATCAATACTCCTTGAATTGTTTTCCCGACTAATAGTTCATTGTGTATAGCATCATGCAAATCGGATATAGTTTTTATCTTAGTCTCTATTGAATCTGCCATTAGATTAAAACTATTTCCCAATTCATCTAATTCATCGTTACGATTATATTTCCAAACGGCGCGAGATTTAAGATCGCTAGTTCCTATTTTAGTAGTCGCATCTTTGAGAATAGTAACGCGAGTGAAAATAGTTCTAAAGATATAGATACCGAATAAAATGTGTAAAACTACTCCCCATACGAATGCAATAGCAATTTGATAATACAATTTCGTTAGTCTTTCCTGGATCGAACGAATATTAAGTTGGGTACTTAAAAATATAGGACCTGCCCATTCTGGTTCCGCTAATAAGGGAATGAGAAATTTAATTGTGAAATCTTCTTTGTTCAATTCTAATTTGTATTTAGAGGAAAAAATAGAGCCTGTATCAGAAATTTCTTTCGCTTTTTTGAGTAAGTCTTCTTCGATTATTTCTGTGCTAACAATTCCTTTTTCGTCGTACCAAATACTTCCAGTGAGATCAAAAATTCTAAATTGAAAAATTTCATGGTAAATTAAATTTTCTTTAAGGCCTCTTAAGTTCGCATCATCATCTTTTGATATTTTTTTCGAACCTAGGTCACTCATTACTGTTGAAACAAAATTTTCTGATTGGTATTTAAAGTTTTTTACCAAAAGCTCTGTCTGATTTTCAAAAATCATCACAGCAAGAAATAGTATATTCACGAGCGCCATAAGGGAATAGAGTATTCCTATCTCTATTCGTAAGGACTTAGATTTTTTATTTTTCTCTAAAACTTGAATATGTGTTTTTTTTTCGTTTAATCGAAACCTTCTTCTAAAACTCTCTAGGAATTTATTTTTTACACTGGCAGAAAATGATTCAATCAGGGAATTAAATATTCTAATAGAGAGAATTTTGTGCAATAGTTTTCCACAACTATCGAAAAATTTGTTGTTTGGAAAAAAGCGAGCAAGTATATATACTCCAAAATAAAATCCTAGGATAAAAATAAAAATAACATAATAATCTAGCAAATACATTTCTTATTCACCTTTATCCCAAACCCATCCGTGCGCTGTGGTGAGCCTGTCGAACCATTCATCCGTGGTAATTACACCACCAACTCTTCCAGCAAATACTCCACTTTCTTCTTACCAAATCCGATGGCGAGGATTACTACGCATTTGCCGCTAGTGAGATAGGGTTCTGAATAAGAACGATCTTTAATTTGAGCCATAGCTGCTTTTGCTTTTCCGAATTTGAATTCGATGATGTAGATTTTGTCGGTGAATTCGAGGACGCCGTCTACTCGACCGTTAGGTAATTTTTTCATTATTCCCATACCAACTCATAAATCTTAACCGGTTCTTTTTTCCCTTTAACCCGAATTCGATCTAGTTCGCGAAAAGTGAATTTGTCTTTGATTGGAAAATAAAAATCCTCTGAAACGACAATACTCACACCATATTCTTTGGTGACACCTTCGAGCCTTGAGGCTAAGTTCACATTATCCCCAATGATGGTAAAATCAGAACGCTTCGAGCCTCCGATATTTCCTGCTTTTACCTCTCCAAAATGTAAACCGATTCCGATATGTATATGAGATTCGGGTGAGCGGGGCAAATTGAAATTATGCAAAGCCTCCATCATCTTAAGGGAGGATAATGCCGCATTATAAATATGATCTCCCCTTTCATCGAAAATTCCCCACGTTGCCATAATTGCATCGCCAATGAGTTTATCTAAAATTCCACTTGTGCTATCAATTGCATCTAGCATAAATTCAAAGTATTCATTTAAAAGAACTACTACTTCACCAGGTTTTTTTATTTTCGCAAAAACTAGTAAACCCGCGAATATCCGAAAAAAGAATAACTACTTTTTTTTCAATTCCATCGCCTACTGAATCAACTCCACTAAATGCATCTTCCACTATTTGTTTAGGAACATATTTTTGAAATCGAAGTCTTAGCTTTTCTTCCCTTTGATAAAGAAGAGCATTTTGGAAAGATGTTTTTGCCTGTGACAAAAAAGCTGTTATAATATCCAAATTTTTTGAAACGTAATCTTTTCCGTCAGACGATGCTCCAAATACATACAGATTTACTAAAAATCCATCTATGACTAGGGGAATAATTAAATATACCTCAGCCCAATTTAAGCCAGGCAGTAATTGATTCAATTCAGATAAAAGTGTGGAAGTAATGTTTTCTTTAAAATAAAATTTATCCCCACTGACCAAAAAACTTTGGGCTAATTTTTCAGAGAGGTTAAAATTTTTATGCAAAGATTTTCTTGCTGCAATAGGATGATCTGCCTTAATTACCTGAAACAAATTGTCATGACCAGCATTAAGAAAAACAGCACCTCCGAGCGAATGCAATAATCCTTTCAAGTTCACGTATGTTTTTGTAGAGAGCTGCAATAAATCTAAAGTAGAGGAAATATCTATGCGTCAAGCCTACCGGTTAATACCATTAATCCGTTATTATTCGTTACTATTTTTGAGTCTTTTACTGCTG
>JANYCR010000312.1 GCA_025360185.1 Leptospiraceae bacterium
ATGATTTGTCGTTTAAATCAATAATCTCTTGCACTATAAAGCTAAGTAGGGTCGTAAGTGCAGGGCTGATTTTATCTTTGATAGATGAGTAGATTTCTTTTGCAACACTAAGCTCACTGGAATTAACTTTAGCAAGACAAAGATTACTGCTAGATTGAAATTCATTCCACCACTGACGAAATTCCTCTGCCTTGATTTTGTCTACTTGAGTTGAGATCAAAGATTGGAGATGAAGAATTTCGGATATAATTTCAGAGTCGATTTGTTTTTTCTCTATAATGAATTTTTCGTTTAGACCCCTGGGTTCTTCGAAGAGAACTGTAATTAGAATTCCGCGGATGTTTAAGATTGATTCTATCAATGTTTCGATTGTTTTGACTTTGGGGCTAACATCCTTAAACCCCGGGATTGTGAATTGAGAGATAAGGGAATTTAAAATTCTACTTGCGGTAAATGTAGATAATGTGCGCTTATCGATTTCTTTGACTATCGTAATTTGAGAATCCAGAGCCATTGAAATATCAGATACATTTTTATTTGAATCGGATAATAAGGAATTAGCGCTATTGAAATTTTCGGTAATTAATTTAATGCTGAGTTCTAAACTTGAAAAAGAGGTAAGGAAATCGTTCGATTCTTTTAATACGTTGGTAATAGAATTACTTACATTCATGTAGGTCTTATGCGCTTCCTGAATTTCTTTTTCAGAATTTTCTGCAAGGACAACGGAAGATGACACATTAATTTCTGTTAGTTTTGCTTGCTCTTGCATCTCTTGAATTCCCTTTGCAATTTCACGAGAAATGTCTGAATTTCTTTTAGCAAGCTTACCCATTTCCTGGGCGACTACTGCAAAGCCTTTTCCCGATTCACCTGCGTGCGCTGATTCAATTTCCGCATTCAAGGCGAGCATTTTTGTGCTCTCTGCAATTTTGATTAAGTCTTTTGCATGAGCAACTAGAAATCCATACTTTGCCCAGAGATCGCGAATTGTAGTATTCAACTCTTTGTTTTGCTCAACTAACTCCGAGATTAGATAGACACCTGCTTCCATTGTTTGCACACCGCTTTGTACTTTTTGCTGGATATGGTTGGAAGATTCTAAAATATTATTATTCTTCTCTGCCATATTGCGAGTTTGAAAATGAATCTCTTTCACTTCGCTTGTTACATTTTGCATCTCGTCAGAAAATTCATTTATCTTCGCTAAATACGTATCCATTACATTCCGAATGATGATTAGATCATGATTCATATTCTGGGTTTGATCCACTATCTGCTTCATGTTTCGATTTACAATAGAAGAGGAGCGACTGACAAGTCTTAGAATTAGGGTAAAGCTAGTAAAAAATTGAATGAAGGATTGGAATAGGGGAATGTGATTAAATTTCTTTTGGAAGCCTGCAAGTTGTATTGCTAAGTCTCGCTCTTTTAATTTTTTAAAGCTGGACTCAAAAAAAGTTCTGAGTTCAAATTGGCTGAATATTTTCTTCAAGCAAGACTCCCAAAGTTCGAATGCTTTCAGTGATGATTTCTATATAAGTACAAATGTCAACGATTATCAGTAAATTGACTAGGTTTAAAATAGCAGAACTAACAAATTATGGCGCAGTTTCAAAATACCTTGCATTTTTTACTTTAAGGTTCGTAATTTATTGATTGATTTTGGCATAGAGTATTCTATTTTAACTTTAATCCAAGGGTTAGAATGTTAAATAAGCTTTTCACAAATGAATTTTTGCAAGATACTGATGTCCAAGATTATAAGAAAGGGGACGAACTCATCTCGGAAGGAGCTGCGTCAAACGAGACGATGTATTTTGTTTTGAATGGTTCGTGTGCTGTTTTTAAAAAGCAAGGCGAGACACCTGTATTAATTAATCAACTAAAAGCAGGCGATTTTTTTGGAGAGATTGCACTCATTTCTAACCAGCCAAGAACTGCAACTGTAACAGTCGATTCGGACACTGCAAAATTACTTTTATTCAGCAAGAAAAAATTTATTCAACAAACTATCTCGAATCCTGTTTTAATGTTTTCTATTTTGAAAGCGGCTATTGCGCGTTTTCTCCGTGCTGATGTAAATTTCGAAAAGACGATTAAAGCAATTCCTAATATGAAGCCAGATTTAATTGTAAAATTAAGTCAGAACCATGTAAAACTTATCAATATTAAAGCTCTCAATTATATTCATTCCTTACCAATTCTAAATCTGGGTAAAAGCTTAAAAATATTTTCTGAGGGTAAGGATGCTAATCCGCATATGTATTTCATATTACGTGGGACTATTTCTTTATTGAAAGAGCATCATGGTAAAAGTGTAGAAGTTGCAACACTCGAACTAGGACATTTCTTCGGAGAGACTTCCTTCATTAGCGATACCCAATATACTCATTCTGCGATTACAAAATCAGACGATGTGAAACTCGTTCAGATTGATAAAGTTGCATTTTTGAAAATCGTAAACTTACATCCGGAATTTTTATTCAATAATCTCAAGAATACAATTTGGAAATTAATCAATACGGAAAAGGCTACATTCAATCTAAAATCCAAGATGATGAAAGAGGCTCCTGCTGCATCTACTGATTTAAAAGTTTATGCAAAGGATGATTATATTATCAAAGAGGGTGACGCTTCTAACGAGACTATGTATTTTATCTTAGAAGGTTCATTCGCTGTAATGAAAAATCGCGGTGAGACTATCGAAGAAGTAAACGTTTTAAAATCAGGAGATTTTTTCGGTGAGCTATCTCTTATTTCCAGTCAGCCTAGAACAGCGAGTATCCAGGTTAAGTCCGATACCGGCAAATTGCTATTATTCAGTAAAGAAAAATTTATCCAGAAAACAAAAGAAAGTCCTGGTCTCATGTTCTCTATCCTTAAAGCGACTATCGCACGTTTGATAAGAGCTGAGGCATCTATTGATAAAATTATCAAGTCACTTCCTGAGTTAGATCCAGCAATGGCTACAAGGCTCAACGAGAGTAGGGTAGACAATATTAACGTCTTCAACTATGTTCACAATTTGCATAATCGTATCATGATTCGTGGTGATAAAATTTATTCCGAAGGTGAAAAGTCTGACGGGGCAATGTATTTTATCTATGAAGGCACAGTTGCCGTAATCAAGCAATACCACAAAAGAAATATGAAGATTACTACTTACGAGAAAGGAGATTTCTTCGGAGAAACCTCTATCGTAAGTGATGCACCTCGCTCTCAGACTATGATTACAGTGTCTGAAAAGGCAAAAGTCGTTCGTATTGATAAAGATATTTTAATGAAGATAGTCCATATTAGCCCAGGCTTCTTGTTTAGTCTTTTAAGAACTGTTATCTGGAAACTTATTATCGCCGAGAAAGCATTGTTTAAGTTGAATATGAAAGTAGATGATATCTACGAGAAGAAGAACTAACTTAGACCGTCGCTGTCGGCGCTCCTGCACCGTAGTTGAGGGAGCCAAGCTACTTTGTATATATGTTCAACCGATAAAATTAAACCCGTTTACCTTCCGGCATTTGAAAGATGGAGTCTATACAAATCTATTTGGATGAACCACTGGGAAGAGTTTCAGCGAATTTATGATAGAAGATTCTTGTCGAAGTATGGAGAACTTTCTGATGGCAAAATAGAAGAGGTAGAAAAACTTTTAGGTTGAGAAAATTTCGGGGGTGACAGAACAGGATAAATTCTTACACTGAATTCGCAAAACTGAAATTTAAAAAAGAAGAAATTACGATTAGCGACAAAGATTGGTTACCCGGAAGTATTGCTACGTTACACAAGAGTGGTGGTTCGACATCGCTAGCTTGGATGCTGCTGCTTGGTTGGTGAGCTTGTCGAATTCACACCAACCGGGTAATTCCGTTTTGTCACAACGAATTTGGGCACAGGCTGTTGAGAATAGTTTTGATGCAAAGCCTGAGCATTGTCCTGATTGTGCAAAACGAATGCAGCTAACAGTCGTTTATTCCTACTCAGCTAGAAAGACAATGGAAGGATTAAAAGAAACGCATACTTATTTGAATGGTTACTTTCGACCAAAACCCAAAATCTCCTAACCCCTTTACAATGGGCGAAAAAGTCCTCCCTAATTATTTTTGAATTATTATTTTTGAATTTTGAATCCTATTGACAATTTATAAAGCCAGGTTTTTCTTGGAATCTATAGGAATATCCTCATCACAAAAAGCTTTCAAATTTGGGCGCGAAATTTTACCCCGTTTAGTTCAAAACATCTCTTTATGAATGACACGCAATCCATTTTTGCTTTGAGCTTTTAACTTTGTGGGATAGAATGGGAAAGAATTATGAGAGAAGTTGAATGCAAATTACTAGAAAGAAAAACTTTGACAGGTTGAGGAGGCAACTCCTCTTCTCTATCATAAAATTCTAACCTAATTCTAAAATATAGATTTAATTATACTTTTGTCTATAAGCCTGGAATGCAAGTCCTTACTTTTATGTCTGGCTAACTATAATAAAATAATTTAAAATGATTGATTTTTTAGTGTAACTGTATATCGTGACAGTTGTTGAGAGGTCTGCTGAGATGGGATAGAACAAGATTAATTTTTTTTTACTAAAATTTAAAAGAGGTATATTAATGAATTACATCATCGCAAAGAAGGTATTCTCTTATGAGAAAAAGTCAAAACAAAGAAATAGTTGCTTATATTGGCAACGTATGTCAAGTAGAATGGTATGTCCGTGAAAATGGTAATATTCCAGCATTAGAATATTTCAATAGCCTTACTAAAAAAGACCAAATAAAAGCATTTGCCTTAATTAAATTACTCGGAGACGAGGGAGAAATAAGAGATAAGACAAAGTTTAATTTTGAGGGTAATAAAGTATTTGCTTTCAAACCTAAACCACATCGGTTTTTATGCTTCTTTTTTACAGGGCGAAAAGTTATTATTACAAATGGATTTATCAAGAAGCAAGATAAACTTCCATTAGAGGAAAAGAAAAAGGCTCTAAAATATTATGAAGACTTTGAAATCAGAAACAAGAAAGGCAACTACTACTTATGATAGATTAATTAAAGATCTATCTTTTAAAAAACAACTAGAAGAGGAATATAGTAAACTCCTCTTTTCCGAGATGCTTATAAAGTTAATGGAAGAAGAAAAAATTTCTGTTAGAAAGTTAGCAGTTAAAAGCGGGGTGTCCAGTTCTTTCATACAAGATTTAAGAAGCGGCAAACAATTAAACCCCTCACTTAATGCGGTATCAAAATTATTTTATGCTATGAATGCAGAACTGGTAGTAAAGAGACCGGGCAAGAAACCACTTGAATTAAATCTTGCTATCAAATAAGTGTTTACACTGATAATGGACAAAGAAATTTTACCCGTTTAGTTCAAAACATCGTTTTATGAAAGAGACACAATCCATTTTTGTTTTAAGCTTTTAATTTGTGGGATAGAATGGCAGAGAATTATGGGAGAAGTTGGATGCAAATTACTAGAAAGAGAATTTGATTTATTGGGTGGCGGTGATGATGAACCACCCACGGTTGCTTCCGATCAATTTGTCACAGCATCAGAATCCAATGTCAATGTAAACCAACCACCGGCAATATGCTTATGTGTCCAAACTCCAAGTAGCACAACTTTGCCATTCTCCTTGGTAAGGAGTCGGAAGTAATCTTTCCAGGGCTGTCGATCATAAATCATAGTAGCAGTTGGAACCCCGCGCCATTTAACATCAATCATGCATACATTTCCCCAAATGGGCAATGGAAAATAAAATCTATTAAACCAGCGGACAACTAGTGGATCACCAACATCCTGCTTTCTGAATCTCTTGCCCCATTTTAAGCCTAACCAACCCAGTGGACGAACCAATGCCCATTCTGCAACGTCAAGGATAGAAGCGTTCGTTCTCAGAATTTTTCCTTTCCAGGTGTTTCCGATCATATCATCAAATGCACTTACATCAGGCAATGAATCATAGAGTAGAACTATATCTTCTTCTTTGTATGCCACATCCTTTTCGGCAATGATGTCTTGCCTGACATCTTCGAGGGAACGCCCAGAACCCGCAACTTTCTGTGATTTAAAGTCCTTTTCATTCCACACCGATCGACCTGGTTGAATATTGCACACAATGCCAATTAAATAATTCAACGGGAAAAATAACCATTGGGCTATTTCGTAGACAATCGATGGGAAGAAAAGAATAAGCTTACCATTTTTAATTTTCATATCTTTCTCCTTAATTAAGACATCACCCTTTGAGCTAACGTCAAAATCCTACAATATAACCATCGGTAGGTAAAAAGCCAGTCTGGCGAGTCAAAATTTTTACCATCATTAAGTAAGACTCGTATAGTTTAAAGTCAATTAGTTGCTTGTAGGGGACGGTCGAAACCGTTCTTTAAATGCAGAGTTTTTGAGATGATTCAAGTTTAGTTCATTGAAACTTTTTCAGAAAGCGCTATAGTTCTATAATCTTTTCCACCACCGTGGTAACGGTAGAGCATAGTTCTAAGTAAATGCTTCATACCTGTCTTAATCGTTTCTGTATTTTCCAAATCAATTAAGTCAAAGATAACAGGCATTACCTTCGGGTCATCGATTTGGTTTAGGGCTGTTAAGAATTCTGATCTAAGCTCATTTGCTTCATTTGTCTGAAGCTTACTTAGCATTATAGGAACAGCAGATTTTTCTTTGAGCATACCAAGAGAACGAGTCACTTCAATCTTCACATTAACTACTATCTCCACTTGTAAAGAGGCAACTAAATCACGAACTACTGGGATTGCTTTTAGTTTTCCGATGGCAAAAGCTGCTCTTGATCTTACCTGGCTGTCTTTATCTTTACGAAGTGCTGCGGATAATCCTAATCCACCACCGTGGTTGTTCAATGTTAAAAGGCTCTCTACCATTTTCAATCGAAGAGGGGAGAGGTTTTCTTTTTCCATAGCGGAGGAAATAAATTTAGCATAGGATGGATCTTTGATTGCATTGATTGCATCCACTGTTACATCTCTAACTTCTCTGTTTGCGTCAAAGATTGTCTTCTGATAAACGGTTGTAGGGAATTTGGAACGTTGATTTTTGAGAGAAACAACTGCAGTTTTGCGGACTTCATAATTTGAATCGTTAGTCGCCATAGAAAGGACTGAATTTAGTTTTTCTTTTAATCCTAGTTTTTCAATGACTACAATACACTCACT
Organism: Leptospiraceae bacterium; assembly: GCA_025360185.1. Lineage (GTDB taxonomy): Bacteria > Spirochaetota > Leptospiria > Leptospirales > Leptospiraceae > UBA2033. The sequence continues at coordinate 7,190 of JANYCR010000312.1, forward strand.
TCTAATAGCTGGACTTGGATCAGTTAGTAACTTCGGAACGTGCATACTTGCTCGCTCGTCATTAATAAAATTAAGAGATTCGAGATAATAGTATCTATGAATAGGTTGGTCAGAGCTACCAAGTTCCAAGATAAAAGGAAGCGCCCTGTCGTCTTTAAAGCTATCTATTGCTTTAAATGTAAATTCCCTTACTGTTGCATCCCTGTAGGTAATATAGTCAAGGATATGATACATTAACCGCTTTTCTTTATAAGTGGCTGCGAAGTGTAGAACTTTTACAATATTCGCTTCGTTTTTTGTATTATCAAACACCCATTCCAGATCTTCTATTAGATTAGGATTAAATTTTTCAATCTCCGGACCGTAGGAAAAGTAAAGATCTAAGATGATTCCTTGGATTTCACCTTCTGACGTAGTTGATTTTAGAATAGTAGATACTAATGGAAATAAATCTTCTCGTTTAGCTGTTTTGATGGAAAGTAAAGCTAGCTTTTGCTTCTTTTCAGAGCTTAATAAATTTTCTTTTAGCTCATCTTTCTCTGTATCAGAAGCCAATAAAGGCAGTAAACTTATAAAAACTAGGGATAACACAAAAATGCTAGTCTTTATTTTTCTACCAGAACCATTCTTAGAATTGTCTGTTTGTCGTATCATCAATCTTGTAACACTAATAGCTATAAATTTTTGCTATCACTTTCACTTTCCTATTTACCCTAAATAAGTCAAGCCTTTAGTAAGCCGTTTGCTTGCTCTGAATACTAGTTTCATATTCGGCTCGCGCTGCTCTCTTATTATCATAAGCATCGGTCAGATTTGGGTCTAAATCAATTGCATTTTGAAACTCTCTAAGTGCTTTCTTATACTCGTGGTTTTTATAATAGCAAACCCCCAAATAATTATAGGCTTTTGCTGCTAGTTTTGGTTTCACATCAGATCGTATGATGGCAGTAAGCTCATCTATAGCCTTTTCTCTATCCATAAGGGAATTTGAATCAATTAAGACTTTTGCCAATACAAGTCTTCCTTCCATATCATCCGGATCAATATGTGAACCACGGTATGCTTCATCTTTCGCTTTTGTTTTGTTTTTTGAGTCACCCTCTGAATAAACTAGGGCAAGCTTTCTATGAGCTAACTTTATTTCATCTCCATTTTTGGAATGATTGAGAACAAAGATAAGATTCTTTTCAGCTAAGTCAAATTGTTGGCGTTTAAAGTAAGAATCAGCTAGTTTTAATCGTACTTTGTAGTTGAACTGGTTTGCTTTCGCAATTTCTTCATATTCCCTTGCTGCTTCATCTAGGTAGTTGTTTTCTAGGTAATAGTCGGCAATTGCCTCTCTATGCTTAGTCTCGGCTGGATTAATAGCACTTGCCTTTCTCCAACTTTCTAAAGCTTTGGTTGGTTGACCGGCATGTTTGTACGCGATTCCTAAATTGTAATAAGCATTTTCATTCTTTGGATTTAATTCTAAGGCTTTCTCGAATTCAATGATTGCCTCACCGTATCTTTCCATATCATCTAAAATAATTCCTAGGTTAACTCTTGCAGATTCTGTGTTTGAATCACCCGGTGTAACTCTAATTACTTTACGAAAAGTATCCTCAGCTTGACTAAGATTACCCCTATTATAATAGAGATCAGCTAATTGAATCAAAGTATCTACATCATCGGGACGAAGTCGCATTGCTTTTTCTAGAGAGGCTATAGCGTTATCATGCATTTTTAAATCTTCGAAAGATTCAGCAATATAGCGATAAATTTCCGGATCTGTGGCACCAGCGTCGAGTGCTTTCTGTAGAAACGAAACCGCTTCCTCTGTATTCTTCTTTTTCAAGAGAGTTACGCCTAGGTTGTAAAGGTAACGAGAGTCAGTTGGTTTAATAGCAATTGCTTGGCGGAAATGATGCTCTGCTCCATTAAAATCTTCTCGGTAATAATAAATTGAACCGAGCTGTCCATGTGCCAATTCTGCAATTTGACCAGAACCACCACTTTGAATAGCTTTACGAAAGTTTTCAATGGCTTCAGGAATCATGCCCTGCTTATATTGAGCAAGTGCTAAGTTATAAGCTAAAGAGGGGTCGTTAGGAGTATTGGAAAGTCCATCTTTATAGGATTCCATTGCGGCTTTAGGATCATTCGCATCATAAAGTAGATTTCCAGCTAATAAAGAAACTTTTGAGTCGTTTGGAGCAAGTTCTTTCGCTCTTTGGATCGTTGTTCTTGCATCTGCAAGCCGCCCATCATGTTTATAACTGACTGCTAGATCGTAGTAGGCATATATATTTTTCGAATCATAGGCAATGGCTTTGCGTAAGTATTCAATTGCTTGGGCGTATCTTCCCTTTTCATCATAAATAACACCTAAAACAGTAAGAGCAACGGATTTATCCTGGTCAGTTTCTGGACGATTTAAAAATTCCTCACATTTGGTTTCTGCTTTCTTTTGGTATCTTTCTAAATAAAGCGTAATACATTCTGCCAGTCTTGGATTTGTAGAACTTGATGGCATATAAGGTCTTTCCAGAATTCTATCTAGTCCACCTGATTTGTCTTCTGCTAAATCTCCTTTCGAAAAAGGCTCCAGACCTGATTTATTCCCATAAAAATAATACCAAGAAGTTCCACCAATGATGAGAGCGAGTAAAACAAAGAATAAAATCCAGGGGAGTGGGTTGCTAGCAGTCTGTTGCCTGAGTTGCATAGTCGAATATTCATCTGTTTCGTATTGGGTAACGTTTGGATTGGTTTCAGGTTCAACTGATTCAAATTTGAGTCGATTTTTTTTGATTGGTTCCATACCTAATCTCCGCTGAGCTTGGCTAATTCATCCTTATACACTGCATCTAGAATTCCATTAATAAAGGATACGGCAGTTTCTGCTTCAAACTCTCTCGTAAGCTCTATCGCTTCGTTGATCACTACTTTCGGAGGAATATCTCTTTGGTTGATCAAACTATAAATGGACAAACGCAATATACAGCGATTAACCACTGAAATGCGCTCGAAATCCCAGTTTTTAGAATAAGACTTTATTATTGTATCGAGTAAATCCCAATTTTTCACAACACCTTTAATTAATTGTGTAGCGAGTTCTTTTTCTTCCAACTCTAATACTTTGTCATACCAACTAAAGCTTAATGCATCTCCGATAGAAACTCCTGTTAATTCAATCTGGTATAGAGCTTGGAGGGTGATGGATCTGCTTTTATGTCTAGATGCCATTAGATTTGTTTCAAGAGATTGACCATCTCAATTGCAGTGGATGCGGCTTCAAAGCCTTTGTTACCGGCTTTTGTTCCGGCTCGCTCAATGGCTTGTTCAATATTTTCTGTTGTGAGAACTCCGAAAATAACAGGAATAGAATTTTGAAGCCCAATGCTTCCTACTTTTGCGGATTCACCAGCAACAAAATCATAATGAGATGTAGATCCGCGGATGACTGCACCAATGCAAATGACCGAGTCATATTTTTTAGATTTGGCTAGCCTGTCTGCTGTGAGTGGGATTTCGTAAGCACCGGGGATTCTAACTACAGTAATATCTTCTTCTTTCACTCCATGTCTTAGGAGTGAATCAAGGGCACCTTTTAAAAGGCTCTCTGTAATAAATTCATTGAATCGAGAAATTACGATTGCATGTTTTTGACCTGCACCATCGAGATTTCCGACTAGTTCTTTATATGGCATTTTCCTTCCTGTAGCCCACTGCCAGAATCGAACTGGCGACCTTTTCGTTACGAGGGAAATACTCTACCAACTGAGCTAAGTGGGCAACTCTGCTAAGATTACAGTTTTAAATAGGCTTGTTATGGCAAGTGTAAAATTCAATAAAGTAGAAGGGGTTTTTGCCACAGAGACACTAAGGCACAGAGGATGGGATTGTATTAATTTTTTTAAGTTCGGTATGTAAAGTAGTTAGATGGTTTTATTGAAAGTTGAGATAATTTTTCTAAAGATTTTTTATCTAGCAAAACGCAAGATTAATTTTATTTCTCCTTTGTCGTTCTCTACAACTTCGAAGCCTTCCTCGGTCAGAGATTTTTTAATTTTAAATAAGTTTAGATTTACTACCTTATCATTTTTACTAGGAAGTTTTTTCTTTTTTGGAATTTCTTTTTTCATCAGTAATCTCATTTTCGACCTTCTTAGTTTTAGGATTTAGTTTTAAAATTTTTTAAACAGAAAAAGTACAATGAGACTTAATTGAGAAATAATGTCTCATTGGTTTTCATGCGACAAAATAAAATTATGCGACAGAAATTTTAAAGAGTAGAAATAAAAAAAGATTTTTAATTTCCTTCTTACGATTGGTTGCGGTTAATTATGAATAGCCGTTATTTCCAAACTACGGAGCATTTTAAGAGAATAGATGGACTGAAAATTAACAACTGGATTTTGTAAGTTATAAACAAGATTCAAAATACTTACCACAATTTGCATTTGCGCATTTCATTAAATTCCATACATCTGAATCGGAGCCCATTGACCAGTTTCGAGGCTCTGCATAAAAGCAATATGGGAATTTACAGGCGTCGCAAATTTCTCCGTATTCTGGTCTTGCTTTTTCAAACTCCCAGGTCTTCTCGGAATAATCTGAGTGTGGATTAAAATTTTTTACTAGCCCGACTTTTTTCCCGTGGTTGTTTAGAATGTAATTCTTTTGACTGTCACTCCAGCTTCGTTCGTCTTTGCGATTGACTTTTTTTTTCAGAGTATCAGGCAATTCTATTTTCATAAGAATTTATCTAAGCCGGGTAACAACTGTTATACCATCGGAAAAAAAGAAGGGTCTGTGTAGTCTACACTTTGTTTTTCGACGGTCTTGTAGTCATCTGGAATTTCTACTTCTAGTTCTTGAATGAGTTTCTTAAGACTTTCAAATTTTTCGATTTCGGATGTGATAGTATTTTGTAGAACAGAGGTGTATTCGCGGTCAACGGGAATGCTACTACGTGTAGTTTTTAACTTTGCGATATCGCGGTTGATGGATTCGTAGATGTTGTATAAATCTCTTACGTTCATTTTGTTCTCTTTAATCTTATCGGAAAGTACTTACCCGGAGTCCAATTTCTAAAAAATCCTTTTACTTGTCATCTATATTTTTATTGAATGCTTTGAAACTATATTTACTTGACATAAGATTTCGATTGATAAAAATAAATTTATGAATCTCTCTATCTTAGAAAAATCTGCCATTAGAAAACGGGTTCCTGCCATTAGTGTTGAAGGGTATCACGAACTTTTTCGTCTTGGTTT
>JANYCR010000321.1 GCA_025360185.1 Leptospiraceae bacterium
ATTTCATTTGAAGGATAGAATGGGAGAGAATTATGGGAGTAGTGGAATGCAAATTACTAGAAAGAAAAATTTTACCCGTTTAGTTCAAAACATCTCATTATGAATAAGGAGCAATCCATTTTTGTTTTAAGCTTTTAATTTGTGGAATTAGAATGGGAGAGAATTATGGGAGAAGTTAGATGCAAATTACTAGAAAGAAAGAAGTAAAATCGATCCCTGAATCGTGGAAGAAAAATTTTCCAAAGGAACTTAAGGAATTTAAACTTATATTAAAACAAATTGAAATGAGTCTTCAACAGGAGAGAGATAGAATCGATAGGATGTTTCGTCTTGAGAGAAAAATAAATTATTCGCATTTTTATAAAACTTTTTTCTCAGGAGAGATTACTCGAAATATTACTCGTAAACTAATCTGGAATTTTTCAACTGAATCCAAAACAATAGCAGCATTCTATTTTCAAAACAAGTGGATTGATCTAAACGAAGAAGAATTTTTTCCAAATGAGCAAATGCTAATTAGCCTCTGGCATCCAGCCGAAGCCGGTTTAGAAGAAATCCAAAATTGGAGGGAATTCCTAATTCAAAACGAGATAAAACAACCAATCAAACAGGCGTTTAGAGAAGTTTATATTCTAACCGACGCAGAGATTAATACTAAGTCTTACAGCAATAGAATGGCAGCGCATATTCTAAAACAACACCAGTTTAATTCGCTCGCAAAAGCAAGGGGATGGAAATATTCATTATTAGGCGCTTACGATAAAGGGCATTCCAATGAAAAGGCAGAACTGTATTTGCCTGAGAAAAAAATCAGAGCAGAATTCTGGGTAAATGAATTAAATGTTGCCGACCAATATAACGATACTGGAATTTGGTTACAAGTAGTGACAGACCAGGTTCGCTTTATGGATTTAGAATCGGGGAATACAAAAAGCCTGGTTGAAATTTCGCCTATTGTTTTTTCAGAAGTAATGAGAGATGTAGATTTATTTGTAGGTGTGGCAAGTATCGGAAATGATCCAACTTGGAGGGATAACGGTGGTTTGCTTGCCGAGAGAGACTACTGGACATCTTACTGTTTTGGAAATCTTTCTGAATTTTCTAAGAATCGAAAATCCATTTTAGAAAATTTAATTCCAAAACTGAAAATCGCAAACCAAGCCGAGATAAAAGATAATTTTCTTTACATCAAGGGAAGACTCAGGACTTACAAAATTCATCTTGGTAGTTCTAATATTCTTATGGAGCCTAATGATCAGTATCTCTGCATTGTCGAAGATAGGAATAAAAAAGATTTAACTGCCGGTGTATTTCTTCCTTTTGAGGGTGACTCTATTTTCGCTTTAATCTTAAGCAAGGCGTTTTTACTCGCAGAAGATTATAAAATTTCTGACCCAACGATACTTTCTCAAATTCTTAGAAAGTAGCTTTTTCATAACAATTCAGTGTAATCTCTTGTGGCTTATGCTGAATTAACATTAACTCAGGCATCGCACCTCGATGGGCTATTCGTAAAAGAATGCTCAAAGCCTTCAATTTCAAGAACTCCTTTTTCATATTTTACTTTTAATTTCTTTTTTGAATTTGATATAGGGGCTTTTTTTTCGAATTGAAGCAAGAGTATACTTTCGCTCTGCCATTCGTATTTTCCAGTAAATACTTCCTTGCCTATTTCCCCGTCTCGATCAGCGAGCTTGCTATAAATAAATTTTCCATTTTCTTGAAAACTGATTTGATCCATAGGACCATACATTCCCATACCCGGTCCATACCAAACAAGCTTACTAAAAATTTTCTTTTTAACAAGTCCGACCAGTTCGTAAAATCGATATTTGCCTTTCATAATATCCAGGTCTTTATCTCTTAACATTTGTAATTTATATGACGGCTTACTCTGAATTGCCTTTTCTAATAATTGTAAAACTTCATCTTCTTTTTCCAATTGATCACATTGTGCTATTTGGAGCGAATAAGTACAGGCAAGATTATAATTAGCAAACGCATCATTTGGCGAAACTTCCAGAGTTTGTTTAAAATATTTTTCTGCATTTGTAAAATCTTTTTTCTTGAGTGCAGAAATTCCTTTCTGGTTCAAATCCGAATTACTCTGAGAAAAAATCATAAAACCGGGGCATAAGACTGCAATTACTAATATTTGCTTAAGATGTAAAAATGAAATTTTCATAAGACTGTCCTTTTACTTTTTATACAATATAATCAAAGTTTTATTTATCTTTTTTAGAATCATCTTCGTCTTCCTTTAATTGAATCAATAACTAAAATACAAATACTCTTCTAATCATAATTTAAAATTTCTTTGCGCATAATTTTATTTTGTCACATCTAATGAGACATTGACTGTCATTAAGTCTCATTGGTTTCATCATTGAGAAAAAATAAATAGAAAAAAAGTTTAAAACTCAATCCTAAAACTAATGAAGTCGAAAATAAAATTAACAGGGCACTAATGAAAAAAGAATCTATAAAAAAGAAAAAAATTTTACCCGTTTAGTTCAAAACATCTCATTATGAATAAGGAGCAATCCATTTTTGTTTTAAGCTTTTAATTTGTGGAATTAGAATGGGAGAG
>JANYCR010000343.1 GCA_025360185.1 Leptospiraceae bacterium
CAGTTTTCGAGCCTCGAGCAAATGAAGAATATCTCCTCCGGCATTTCCCGTATGGAGGCAAAACAAAGTTATTCGCTTGTTGGTAAAGTTGTTTCCGGTCCTGATATGGTTACCGGAGAAACAGTTGTTGGACTCGCTGCAGCTTTATTTTTTGATGCGGATGGAAAATCTTATGTAAGAGTAAATGGGAGATCGGTAGAGGTGGAGAAAATCACTCTTATCTCCGACCCTTCTGTTTTAAATCTTGAAAGAGATATGTCTCCTACAAATAATTCTAAAGAAAATCAAAACGAAAAAAAAACTTCAAGTGTTCAAGAAAATCAGAATACTTCCGATAAAAGTACAACGAAGCAATCAGTACACGAAGCTCTTCCCAGTTTGGACAAGCCAGTGGACTGGAATTATCCCGGAGCTAAAACAAATAAAGGCACAAATTATGAGAAATAAAAAAAATAACTTAGAGGTAACTGCACTATGATGCGATCCCTATACTCCGGAGTTTCCGGTTTAAAAAATCATCAGGTAAGAATGGATGTAATCGGAAATAATATTTCCAATGTGAACACACATGGTTTTAAAACAGAGCGTGTTACATTTCAAGATATGATTTCACAAGAGTTATCTGCTGCTATGGAGCCTAAAGATAATATCGGGGGAGTAAACCCGAAACAGGTTGGGCTTGGATCTTTGATTGCTGCTATTGATAAGATTATGACTCAAGGCTCTTTTCAAACGACAGGAAAAAATACTGACGTTGCTATTTCTGGCGAAGGTTTCTTTGTAGTTAAAGATGGGGATAAAGAGTTTTATACTCGTGCTGGAGCATTTAATGTTGATAAGAACGGTTACTATGTTAACCCTGCAAACGGCTTAAAAGTACAAGGTTGGAATGCAAGACTCGATGAGAGCGGCAACAAGTATGTAAACACTGCGGCTAGTGTGGAAGATATCGTTTTGCCTCTCTATTCTAAAGAGCCAGCAAAAGCTACTAAAGAAGTTATTTTTCAGTCTAATTTGAATTCAGCGGCACTTGCTGTTCCTGAAGATGCAAAGGCTGACGAAATTAAAAAATTTATTAATGATCCAGATCCTAAGAAACGCAGAGGACACCAAACAAGTATTATCGTCTATGATGACCAAGGTATCGAGCGCGAAATAAAAATGGAAATGTATAAGCTCCGTGACAATGTTTGGAGAGCTTCCGTTTCGATGACTGATGCGACTCAAGTTTCAATTGACGTAGCCACCAAAGATCAAAACACAACGGTCCCTGGAAACACTGAAATCGAACTTAGCTTTTCGCCTGATGGAAGATTAGTAGGAGTATCCGATGGTGTAGATAGTTTGAGTTCTGGAAAAATAACTGCCGATGTTTCCTTTCGAATTGCAGGCAATCCAGAAAAACAAACTTTTACCTTGAATTTAGGTGAATCTGGAATGGTAAGTGGAATTACACAATACGCTGCTGATTTTACAACTAAAGCAATCAAACAAGATGGTTACCCTATGGGATATATGGAATCTTTTTCGATTGATAACTCTGGTCGAATCATTGGAGTATTCTCTAATGGAATCCAACAACAATTAGCACAAGTAGCAATGGCATTGTTCACAAACCCTGCTGGTTTAAATAAAGCTGGGGATACAATGTATAGTTACTCAATAAATTCAGGGGATGCAATCATTGGTGAGTCAGGAATTGCAGGGCGTGGTAAAATTAACGCAGGTATATTAGAAATGTCTAACGTAGATTTGTCTGACCAGTTTACAGATATGATTGTAACTCAAAGAGGTTTCCAAGCAAATTCTAGAACTATCACGACATCTGACCAAATGATCCAAGAGGTTCTCGGACTCAAGAGATAGTAAGGGTTAAAACCCTTGGTTAAGAAAACCGTAAAGCCATTGGCTGACTTAGGTTGGTCAATGGCTTTTTATTTTTGCAATATAAAATACTATAAAAACTGAACACTTAGATAAAAAAGTATTTGTATTTTATCGGTAAATAGTAAAACTAAATTGTCTTTGGAGATTCCGTTGCTAGGTAACCGAGCCGGGAATTTTATTTCAGAGAAAAGGGAATAATTTGCAGTTAAATCAATTTATAATATCTGACCTACCTGACCTGGAATCTAAAGTTTCCTCGTTTTCTAAGCAGATTAATGCAAATTATTTCGCGCTATCGCAGATGAATTCATTTCCAGATCATTCTGAGCGTTTTATCAAAGTAGTATTTTATGTTCGTAAAGAAACTTTACAAAATTCCCAAAAAGAAATTCGAAGTCTACTCAAGTTTAACCCCAACATTCTTGCACTCCTCGTTGTAAATGCTCCACCGGAAGAAAATATTTTTGAAACAACCGGTCTTGAAAATGATTTATTTTTTTCTAATATTGAAGATACCGTGCCAGCAGTATTTCTTTCGAAGACGCTTGTAAATGCATTTAGTTTTTTACAACTCCGTCTCGAGAGTTTTGAATTACAATACAAAGTAAATCTTAGCACTAGCCATATTTCAAAACTGACTCGAATCGGTATTAGCCTCTCGAATGAAAAGGATTTTACTAAACTTTTACGGGACATTCTTTATAGTTCTCGCGAAATTTCTGTCGCGGATTCAGGATCGCTTTACTTGATAGATAAAGACGAGAAGGGAAATCCCAAGAACTTACGATTTAAGATTTCAGCGATGGACTTAAATAGCAGTGAATTCATTTTGCCAATCAATAAGCAAAGCATTGCCGGATATGTCGCGTTTACCGGTAAAGTTTTAAATCTTCCAGATGTATACAACCTCCCAAAAGATGTAGAATACAATTTTAACCGCGACTTCGATAAAGTGAAGAATTATCATTCTAAAAGTATGTTAGTAGTCCCGATGAAAAACTATTTAGGGGAAGTGATTGGGGTCATACAACTGATTAACCGCAAAAAAAACTTTAACAATAAGTTGACCGTTGAGCAGATGCGGGGTAACGACGTTATGCCGTTTGACAAATATTCAGAAGAGCTTGTAATGAGTGTAGCTGGGCAGGCTGCGGTTGCCATTCAAAATAATAATTTAATTCAGGATATAGAATCTTTATTTGAAGGATTTGTTACTGCATCAGTTAGCGCGATTGAAGCACGGGATCCGACTACGAGTGGTCATTCGTTTAGAGTCGCACTCCTTACAGTTGGACTTGCGGAGACTGTAGATAGAATTAGTGTAGGTAAATTTTCAAATATAAAATTTACTCACGAACAAATGAAAGAAATTCGTTATGCTTCTCTTTTGCATGATTTCGGTAAAGTAGGTGTGCGCGAAAAAGTTTTAGTCAAATCAAAAAAGCTCGAGCCGTATGAGCTTGATCTCATTAAGTGGCGTTTTCATTATATGAACAAAGATTTGCAAGAGCGGTTTACAGCTCGTAAACTCGAGTATGTAAAAAAAAATGGAGTTATCGGATTTCCTGAGTTTGAAAAAGCAATTGAAATGGAATATGCGATTGAGAAAAAAAAATTAGAGGAAATGTTACAAGTAATCATTACTTCTAATGAGCCAACCATTTTAGAGCAAGGTAATTCATTGGCATTGGAAGATATTTCTAAAATGAATTTTTCTTTTCTAGATGGATCAGAACTTCCAGTTCTTACCTCTGCTGAGTTAAATTTTCTTTCGATAAAAAAGGGTTCATTAGATTTTGAAGAACGAAAAGAAATTGAATCACATGTAGAGCAT
>JANYCR010000345.1 GCA_025360185.1 Leptospiraceae bacterium
GTAGTGAAACTATACACGGAATCAAAATCGAAAGAGAAGCAAATCAATTTGCTGCCGAGCTTTTAATGCCAGAAGAAGAAATCAGAAAAGCGTGGAAGAATTTGCCAGAGGATTGGTTTGATGAAAAGCCTTTAGAAATCATAGCCAAACAATTTAAAGTAAGCGAAGGCGCACTCTTTATTCGTCTGAAACAATTAAAAGGAATTGCATCTTTTTTCTAATCTTTGTTTCTCTAGTCTGATTTAATCACTAAGGAATACTTAGCCATATTCATCTTAATCCTATAAATAATTCCTAAATCTTTAGAGTTTGGATTTTTTTGGATTTCTGAAAATGTATTTAGAATCCTGGCTTTTTGGTTATCTGTTAACTTTTCGATCTTACAAATCTTGAAAATGACAGTAAGGCAAGCTTTGAGTCTTTCCTGATAGAGTTTCATTTCTCGTATACTTTCGAAAGAAGTTTCGCGAGCCAGAGATTCAAAATTGGCGAGAGTTGAATTTCCATTGATTTTTGAATTCTCTTTTTTCTGGCGAATCGAATTATGAAAAGATGTCATTTCTCGTAAATACATTGGCAAGCCTCACACGAAACGAGAATCATAGGAAAAGTTTTTATTTTGTCAAAGAATTTTTGAAAAAAAGGAAAAATTGCAAAATAAAATTCAAAGCAAAACGCAATCTATTATAAAAAGAGAGTGTAGAGTGGGCACATTAGATTTAAAAAAAAATTAAAAACTGACATTTCCTGCAATTTTTTTACTAAAATAATATTGAAAATATAGGGGTAAGTGTTTAAGCTGTTTCAAATCTAGGATTCTCCTACGAGGCGACGTTGAATGACAAAGATAAAGTTCGAGCTAAATAAGAAACAATTGGATATTGCCATCAAGGGCGTTCAAGGCATCGCTCATCCTGTGCGTCTTATGATTCTATATGCCCTTTCCAAAGAAGAATTATCTGTCAATGACTTAGCTGATTTTACTGGCGTAAGCCAATCTGTCACATCACAGCATCTAAGCAAAATGAAAGACAATGGAATCTTAGATAGCCGCAAAGAATCGAATAAAGTTTTCTATTATGTTAAAGATAATAAGTATAGAGAGTTAGTAAAAAATATTGTAAAACTGTTTAGTATTTGATTTAATTTCCAAAGCCTAAAGCTGTTCCAATTTGATACACGGCAAGTGAACTCAGATATGCGAGAATTGTCATATAGATAAATAAAAAACTAGACCAAAAATACGATTTCGTTTCCTGCCTGACTACTGCGAGAGTAGACATGCACTGACTTGCATAGGCAAAAAAGATTAAGAGGCTAATCGCTGTTAATAAGTTCCATGTTTTTTTTCCCGTATGCTGATTAAAATCATTTTGAATAGATGTCTTTAAATCATTACTAGTTTCATCTCCTTCTACACCGTATATAATAGCAAGTGTTGACACCATAACTTCTCTTGCCGCAAATGAAGATATAATCCCCACTCCGATTTTCCAATCAAATCCCAGTGGACGTATGGCAGGCTCAATAAATTTTCCAAGCTGTGCTGCATATGAATTTGAAATTTCCGTTGCAACTTGCTTTGAATCTGTCAGAGGGGTTACCGGATAGTAAGCAAGAAACCATAGTAGAACAGATGAATATAGAATAATGGTTCCCGAGTTTTCGATAAATGCTTTTACATTTTGGTAAACACTTAAGAATAAGTTTTTTATAGAAGGAATTTTATAAGAAGGAAGTTCAATTAGAAAATAAGAAGATTCATGCTTAAAGAATGTTTTTTTAAAAAGAAGCGCAAATAATAGAGCTGTAGCCATTCCCAAAATAAATAAACCAAATAATACAAGTGCCTGCAAAGAAAAAATTCCAAATAGATTCTTCTTTGGAAAAATAGCCCCGATTACAAGAATATATACAGGGTAACGCGCCGAGCAAGTGATTAGCGGGGAAATAAGAATTGTCGTCATTTTGTCTGATTTATTTTCAATTGTTCTTGTGCTCATAATCGCCGGGACTGCACAAGCCGCTGAAGACAGTAACGGGATAAATGATTTACCGGATAATCCGAATCTGCCCATAAACTTATCCATGATAAAAGATACACGGGAAAGATATCCGGATTCTTCCATGATTCCGATAAAGAAAAATAGCAATGCAATTTGTGGAATAAAAACTAATACTGATCCAACCCCACCTACAATTCCTTTTGTAATAAGTCCACTGAGTGGTCCTTCGGGAATTCTACTTTGCAAAAAAATCGCGAGACCATCTATCCTCGATTCAATTAATTCCATTGGAAATTCTGACCAGGAAAATAAAGATTGAAATATAAATCCCATGACACCAAAAAAAATAAGCATTCCAAAAAAGGGATGAAGAATTAATTTATCAAATTTAGAAGATAGACTTTTTTGATTTTCTGTATTTCCTGATAGAACCTTACTAATAATACTTTTTATTTTAAAAGATTTATGAATTACTTCTTCTTGGTATTTATAAATTAGCCCGGATGCTTTGTGCTCCTTTATAATAAAGTTTTGGATCTCCGGCTTAAATTCCTCTAGCCCGGGTAATTCTTTTTGCAGTTTTTCACCTGATAGTTTTTTTAAAGTATTCGATAATACAAAAGAGAGATAATAGGGATTATCTGCTTCTATTTTTTTTAAAAGATCTTTAAAGAAGATATCTCTCTTATCATCCCATGTCCAGAGTCTTTGTGGTGTTTTAAAATTATACTCCTGCGAGATTAATTCTTTTAATTCAGCAATCCCACTTCCACTTTTTGTGTTCACTAAAATTGTTTCTATTCCAAGTTCTTTTTTAAGTTTATCTACATTGATAGAAAGATTTTTCTTTTCTAAAATATCTTTCATAGTAATTACTAAAAGAATTGGTGCACCTAGATCCATTATCTGGAATAGGAATTGTAAGCTTCTCTCTAGCAGCATTGCATCTAAAACAAATAGAATCTTATCCGTTTCGTTTCGGTTAATCAAAAAACGTGTAAGAGTTTTTTTATCTTCTGAGTTTGCATTTAAGGAGAAAGAGCCGGGAAGGTCAATGATTTCTAATTGTTTGTCCTTTATCTTGACAACACCTGTTGCAATACCAACTGTTATTCCGGGGAAATTTCCTGTCTTCTGGCTAAGACCCGTTAGCTGGTTGAAGAGAGATGTTTTACCGGCGTTTGCATTTCCTACGAGCAGGCAACGGTAATTAGTTTTCATTGGTATTTACCTGAATGTGCATGGCATCACTCATTCGCAGGGAAAGTCTTGTTCTTCCTATTTGAACGACAATTTTATTTTGGCTTAAATACTTTTGTAGCACCTCGATTTCTGTGCCTGGCAAAAATCCGTAATCGATTAATTCTAAAATGTATTCTGCTTTTAGCTCATCTTGATTGATGAAATCAATTTGAGCTATTTTATTTAATTCCAAGCTACTGAGGCTCGTTTTCATCTATAGCCGATAGATTTATTTTTCTTTACTTCCATAGGAGTCAGGTCTTTGATTAGATCCATTTCAGGTGCGAGTATTTTTACATACCTATCAAAATATAACATCTGCTTGATTAAGAGTCCAAATTCGTGCGGAATTTTTAAACCGTTATTTTTACTGATGTCACTGATTCGTAGCATAACAGCATTTAGCCGGCCTTCATCAATGTTTGCAACGTCTCCGAGTTGAATTGTCATTGCAATTTCATTCATCTCTTCAAAAATATATTCCAGGTCTTTCGCAAATTTTGCTTCATCAATTCCTTTTGCAGTAGAATCCATTTGCACAAGCCCTTTCGCCATAGTCTTTGCATTCGTGCTACCAAGACCTTCCATGAATAGCATAAGACCCATCCATGTCTCCGAAGATATTCTTCCTACGATTCCAAAATCTATAAATCCAATTTTTCCATCTTTGAGGACAAGTAAATTACCAGCGTGAACGTCTGCATGAAACATTCCACTTCCGAGAGAAGAAAACCAAATGTCGAGTGCGTCCGTGAGCGTTTTCGCAGGATTATTCGATACCGTTTTGATTGCTTTTAAATCCGTGAGTGGAATTCCATAAAACCGTTCCATGGTTAATAGCCGTTTTGTGCTATACGAGTGAAATACGCGTGGAACTTTTGCTCGAGTCTCACCAGTGTGTAACAGGTGTTTGTCGAATTCCTCAATATTCTTTGCTTCCTGAATAAAATCTACTTCGAGTAGTATTGAATCGTGAAAAGTTTTTACGATTTCTGTAAGTCCTGAAGCTTTGACTCCGGGAGCTAATTTTTCAAAGAGTAGGGTGGACAGGTAAATTAGATTCATATCAGTCTTTAGAACGGCTTCAATATCAGGGCGCTGTACTTTAATAACCACATCAAACCCATCAATAGTTGTTGCTGCATGAACTTGAGAAATAGAAGCTGATGCCATAGGCTTTTCTTCTATGTAAGAGAAAAACTGGGTTGTTTTTCCACCAAGTTCTTTCTCTACGATTTGGACGATTGTTTTAAATGGAATAGGACGAACTGAGTCCAGGCACTTTTGCATCTCTTCTACATATTCTTTTGGAAACAGAGAAGGAGCAGAAGCAATGAATTGTCCCAATTTTATATAAGTTGCTCCAAGGTCTTCAAATGCCTCCCTGAGGCGAATTGCCAGCTGTGCATCTTTTTTATCCAGCAGGATGTCCGCTAGAACCTGTGCCAATTTAGTCGAAAGGATTCTAAATGAGTCTGCAATTCTTAAGATTGCGCTTAATCCAGATGTAATATTATCAGTTATTTGAGCCATTAGGATAAAATTTCAGGCTTACTTTTACTGACAATTCATTTCGTTAGAATGATTTTTTGTTTACAGAATATCATTTTTGACAAACATTGTCAGAAATTTCTAAAAGAAGTAAATTAAGCAACCATATATGGACAAAGAAAACATTTTAATTCAGGAGCTTGGGAAATTGGAGCTTACTGAGCTAAAAAAAGTAGCAACTCTCTGGAGTCTTCATAAATTCACCGGAAAAGATAAAAAGTCATCTGTAACTCAACTCTATTCCGCATTTCAAGAAGAATTCTATTTAAAGTCAATACTCGAAAAGCTCACTCCCATTCAAGTTAATATATTTTCACTAATTCTAAAAAATAAAAATGTGCAGACTCTTGGGGAGATTGTTCGCAAGACATCCCTTCATCCGATTAATGCCGAAACAGAATTAGGAGTATTACGAAAATATTGTTTAGTCTATCAAAGAAAAAACCGTGAGCGGCTAACAAATAACTTAGATAAATACCATGCCTACCAAGAAATTGCAGATCTGATTAAATTAGATTTGAACTCTAAGGGTGAAAAATTCAAATTATCCTTAGATAAATTCCTTCATAAATTACCGGCAGATCAGATTGCACCAGAATGGTCTAAAGCTCTCGGGCATAAAAAAGTAGAGTCAACGGAAGATTTTTTAAAGTTTGCGTTATCCGAAGAAGGCATTGGGCTATGTATAAGTTCTCTCTCAGAGATTGAGCGAGATGTTCTACTCTACGTATATACACATGGCGGAGTGATTGAAGCAGATGTAGTTCGTAACTATATCAATGTTAACCGCGAAAAGTTTGAGCAGATAATACCCGAATTAACCGCTAAATACTTGGTGTTTGATACTTACTATATGGATGAAAAATTTATTCGTATCATTACAATTCCCAAGGAAATATTAAATTACATTCAAGTACATACTCTTTTGCCTTCTGTTAAAAAAGGTACCAAGCAAAAACAAGAGAAGATAGCAAAGAACGATTTAGATTTTTTCTTAAATATTAAGAAAATGATTTCTTTTGTTTCGAGAAAAGGATTAAGTCTTGCTAAGTCTGGAAAAATTAAACAGGCAGATAATAAGCGCACTGAACAAGATCTTTTAAAACCAGATATTGATATTTTTCCAGAGAAAGGTCAAGTATATCAAATAGAATTGATTTTACCTATCTTAAAAATTCTAAATCTTGTAGATATTAAGGGCGAAAACATTGTATTGTCTGGTGAAATTGATGAGTTTCAGAAGAAAGATATTTTTGAATTAATGAATCTAGTTATTCATGAAGTCAATGAAGTTAGGTCTAAGCGTTTTAATCCGCCGGAGGTTTTTTCAGCTATCGAAGTCCCTTTTTATGATAAGCCAATTTTAGACAAATGTGTTCAGATAATTTTGAACATGGGGAAAGTAAACACTTCCGTAATTTTCTCCAATGTTGTAAGAGAGAACTTAGTATTAGCCCCTGGTTTTAAAATTAAGAATTTTGAATCTGATTTGCTGGATTTACGTAAAGAGATTATCAGTGCGATTTTTTATCTTCATCTGTTTGGGCTGTTAGAAGTAGAGTATCCATCTCGCTTTTTAGTTTTATCCGATTTAGGGAAATACTATTTTCAATCCAAGGCGATTCCTAAACATACAGAGAAGGGGGGAATCACTATTAACTCCGACTTTAGTATTATTGCGTTTCCTGAGAAGTGTTCTCTGCATGGAATTCATCTATTGAAAGTATTCACTGAGTTGAAAGACTATGATAGAGTTTATACGTTTGCTCTGACAAAAGATTCTTTTCAAAATGGAATCTTACTTGGATATGATCCAAATCTGTTCATTCAATTTCTAAAAGATTCTAGCAAGGCTGATCTTGCTCAGAATTTAATGTTCTTGTTTGATGATTGGAGTAAAAATCTCCCAATCGTTGTGGTTACTGAAGATTGTGTGCTTCTGAAAACCTATGACCCGCACGTTATGGAATTGCTACTTGGTCAGATTAAAGGAAAGAAAATTGTAATGGAAGAAATTAGTCCTGAAGCAATTTTGATTGATAAATCAAAAATTCAGGACGTAATCCAAATCTCTGAGAAATTAAACCTGATTATTAAATTAATCCGTTAATTCTATTCAGGGTCTGTAACTTTAATTTTAATTTTAAAGTTCCAGGCTCTGAAAGGTGCGATTGCTTCAAGTCTTTGGTCAAGTACGAAATAAAGTCTATCACCGTATTTTACCAAGCCACCCTTATAATGTGCGTATTTTGTTTTATGATCTACTAATCCAACCTCTTTTACCTGCTTCCAATCTTCACAGGTTTTTAGAGAAGGTACTTTTCTCAGATACAATTCTTTAATTGTATTATCTTTTACTGCGTCTCTTAAAATTTTTTCCCATTCCATACAGAATAGATTCCTTACTTTTTTCCTAGCCTATGCTATATTTACAATACGATTAAATCGATTTTCATACGTATGTAACATAAGCTGCAAATTGGTACTATATAATCATTATGAGAGTAGTCAATGTAAATTTAAGAAAAACAATGGAATTTTACAAGATTGCGTTTGTATTTTTAAAATACTTTTAATTTTTTTCCTTAAATTACTTTTCTTTTTTGGTAGCATGAAAAAACTGGTAATACATTCTTATTCCTTGATAAGTTTGTTCTCGGGCCCGTAGCTCAGTTGGTTAGAGCACTCGCTTGATAAGCGAGGGGTCACAAGTTCAAATCTTGTTGGGCCCATAAGGGGCTTTAGCTCAGCTGGGAGAGCATCTGCTTTGCAAGCAGAGGGTCATCGGTTCGATCCCGATAAGCTCCAATTTCTTTTTTTAATTTTTCTTGCTTCTAATTCCCATTCACATAGTTTATCATTCAGTGAGCACTGTAGTCAAAATCTTTTTTCTATTGTTTATTACTCTTTCACTTGAGGCAAAACTCCCTACCTATCCAAATGGGGCTTATCCTTCTGAATATTGGCAATTCTGGGTATTCTATGAAAAGGAATGGCGTAAGGGGCAAACAGATAGAATCCTCCGCCCTTTTTATTCTAGTTATCAGAATGAATTAAGTGCACATACTTACAATACTTCTTTTTATCCACTTTATTATTCCGAGAGAACAAACCATTGGAATCGCTGGACTTTTTTATTTGTCTTTAGCCACGACAGCACTCTGCATGATGATACAGGCGATGATTCGGATTTAGTGCTATCTCCATTATTTCAATGGGGAAGAGGGGAAACGGATAAGGATCGTTATGTAGCGCTTTTCCCTTTTTATGGTAAAATGAAATCTAAACTTTCATGGGGAGAAATTAATTTTTTTCTTTTTCCACTCTACGTTGATTGGAGTCATAAAGAATTCAAAGCGCGTAGCATCTTGTGGCCTCTTTTTCTCTGGGGCTCATCTGATATACGAAATGAATTGAGAATCTTTCCGTTTTATTCTCATAAAAAGCACGTTGCTAAGTTTGAGCATTATACAGCCCTTTGGCCATTTATACAATGGGGAAGAGACTCATTCGATAAAAAAGAGCCTACATCTTTTTCGTTTTTTTTTCCTTTTTATAATTTAAAATCGTCGCAGTATGGAAATATGAAAAGTCACGCTTTTTTATGGCTACCTATACTCGGTTCCCTTGTTGGATACGGTTATGACAAGAGAACGAGCGAAGTAAATTATAATTTTCTTTTCTTTTTAATCCAATATGGATACTCAAATAGTAAAGATTATCGTAAGCATATCTTCTTTCCCCTTTACGGCTATTCTAGATTTGCCAGTAAGGAGTTTAGTTTTATTACGCCTTTATTTATTCATATGCGTTCGGATACATATGGAGTTAAGTCAAATTCATATTACCTGCTTCCCTTTTTTTACTATAAGGAAATGTTTTTTGTAAAAGAAGAAAGATTTGATACTTATTATAAAATCTGGCCGATTTTTAAATGGCATAAAGATTCAGAGGGAAATCTTTATTGGAATACACTTTCAATATTTCCAATTCGGTCGACTACTTTAGAAAGAATTTGGGATCCATTTGTTTCTATTGTCGAATATAAAAAATTTATCAATGGAGAAAAACGTTTGTCATTACTAATGAGAGCGTATACTCAGCGTTGGGCGGAAGATGAATTTCATATTTATGTTCCTTTCTTGCTGGATTTTTCTTTAGAAAAAAATAAAACTTCTTGGAAATTTCTTTATGGTTTTTTAGGGTATGAGCGGATAGAAGAGAAACGAAACTTGCAACTATTATGGTTCATATCCATATGAGGTTAGGGAGAATTGACCAATGGGTTTGATTGATTTAGCTAAAAGTTTTATTTTTGGGGCGGGGTATACGCTTGTTTTACTCTTTCAAACCATTATAGAATTTAGAGCTATTTTTTTTAAAAGGAATGAAAT
>JANYCR010000351.1 GCA_025360185.1 Leptospiraceae bacterium
ATTATTTTATAATGATAGATAGAGGCAATCCAAAACACATACGCCGTCTTATCCTCTATTCTAATTTACCCAACCTCGGATTCTTTATTACCTTCCTACTTTTCTCATTTGGAAGCGTTGCTATTTGTGCGCAAAACCAAAAACCAAAATGCGCACGAAAGTATTAACTAGAAAAACTTTGCAAAAATGCAATCAAAACAACTACCCAAAACTCTTAGCCCAAATATAAGGATACAAACCAAGTCCTCTTGAATCAGTAGTAGAATTTAATCTAGGCTCGCCATTAACCGTATCAGATACGATTACATTGGAATTTGCAAGCGAGGAAACACCATCATAACCAGTTGATATTATCCCGCCAGATGCGATCCCCGCGCCACTAGCTCTCCAATTGACAGCAAAGCCCTGCAACCTATCCCGTCTTCTCAAACCACCAACCCACTCAGACGAATCGCCGTTATCCACAGTCACAAAACCCCGCCCTTGCACAGCATAATGACGCACTTTAATGGCAGCTTTATCGTCAAGATTCTGCCCAGCGTCTTGCAAGCGATAGGGGTAAAAACGAACTAGCCGCGACTCGGTTTTTGGAGTGCCTGAAGGAGTGCCCGAGTGGACAAACTTGATTTGTGCAGCCCCCGATTCTCCACCTGCAATAGCCGTAATTTGGTAAGTCCCAGCAGGAATTTGAACCACGTCCGACGAATCACGAAGTGGATCGACTAACGTAATAGTTCTCCACGAAGTCACAGCTTCGAAAGCAGAATATTCTACACCAACAGAATCATTCTGATTGTGAACAAAAGCATCTTCGTGAAGAGAGCGAATAACCTTACTTTCTTTCGTCCCCTTCGGAGTGGTATATGCAAACGTAATCGTAATAGTCGCACCTGAATAAGACCAACTGGATACCGTAAAATCAGTATTATTCGCATTCAGAGGATCGAAGCGCAGAGGGATAGCCCGCAGATAATCAACCAGATCGGGAAAGTTACCAGGAATATTTCCCGGACCGAGAGGATTGACTGATTTCCATATAGTAGCATTATTCTGAGCCAAACAAATGGCAGGGAAATCACTATTAGCCGCTTTGAGTTCACTGAGGAAAAACACCTCTCCAAGTTCTTTCTTTGTGCCCGGATAGGTGGTATTAATGAAAGTCTCTAAGGCTGATTTAAGATACAAATCATTCTCAAGAGCGGCTGAAAAATCAGCGTTCAGAAAACGACCATCAAATGCAGTAGTTATTCCCCAAGTCCTATTTAATGTATTATTAAACATAAATCAATTCTCCTTCTATAAAACTCCCTCGCCCCTTGGGAGAGGGAATACTTCTGAATATATTTCAACTTGTTTGCATACAGGGTGAGGGAAAACAACCCCTTTGCATATAGGGTGAGGTAGTTACGCATAAACCAAAGTCCCCACAATCGCGTTAGCCGCTACAGCAGTAGCATCACTATCAGTAGGACCTGTCACAGTAGTCATACCGATGCCATTAGGAAAAGCAATCCCGCCTTCAAAATGCAAAGTATTTACACCGTTAGGTGGTATAGCGAGAGTCATAAACACACCAGTCCCGGCAGTCGGAGTAGTAGATTGATTGTGTAATTTTACATACAACCAAGACGCGGTAGTGTTTGCTAATTGCCAGCCAATGAGTTTACCTGAAGAAGCTTTTACGATAGTAGCATTTGTAGAAGCTGCTGAAATTAAATGTAGTTTAGAAGCGGCACCTACATTACCAGCGCGATATTGTGTAGCAACGTCGCCTATTAGATTTGCCCCCACTGGTAAAGCATTGACCGATACAGTCCCGCTGACATTAGTATTCAGATTAGCCGCAGTAGCTTGCTGAATATTTAGGGTAGTATAGGCAAACGGAATTTGAGAGAATGTGCCCACAGCAAGCACAGTTCCTCCAGCAAAGACGGTTGAAATTCTAACACGCACATAACGAGCGTTTACTGCGATATTAAACATACGCGCAGTGTTTGCAGCAATCGAGAATGCTACAATAATCGGGTTTGTATTCTGAATATCCACTTCATAGGCAGGCAAAGCCCTACCAGCCGCAGCGTTTACGTTATCATTAGTTTGCTCAAATATAATTTGACCTGATGTAATCCCAGCCGAGCCAATGATCTGAATACAAGCCGAATTAAAACCCTTCGCGTCAAACCAATCGCTCACATTACCAGTAAGCAAATTAGTATTAACCACAGAAGCAGTAGACCCACTATTTTGTAACTCATCACAAAAAACAACAGGCAAAGAAGAGCTAGCCGCTTTCTGACCCACAGTAGGAATATTAGAAGTATTAGTAACGAGCGAATCAAGCTTAGTGTTAGTAGACGCTTGGTTAGTCGCAAGTGCAAGTCCGTTTGTATTCGTGACAATCGAATCAAGCT
>JANYCR010000599.1 GCA_025360185.1 Leptospiraceae bacterium
GTCGCGCTCTACTTTAGATTCTTCCTTTTGAAATGCACCTGCTGCTTCGACTGTCTGAACGTGTTGAATCGAAAGACCGTCTAACACATCGTCACCCGCTTGGATGACCGTATCAACTTCGCCTATAGACATTCCTGCCGATTTAAGTACTGCCTGCACTGTATAAAATACAGTATCCTCTACAGCCCAATCCTGGTTTTCTCTTTCGATATGAATCCCATGTCCTATAATTCCTATTCTCATTTACAGCCTCTCTTATCTTCTAATATAACTAAGTATCATTTTTTCTAATTCGTTTACTTTTTTTTGAAACACTTCTTTTCTGGGTTTAAAAAGCGCGTGGGATAAAATGAGTCCGTCAATCGAGCTGATGATGACTGTCGAAAGATTCTTGGTATCTAATGAATCCAAGAATACTTTTTGTTTTCTACCTTCGCGCAAAAACTGGTTTAGCCGCACTGCCATTCTTTCAAACCGTTCGGACATACTCTTGTTTAGCCCCAAGGCTTTTCCTTTTCCTGAAGACCAGAACTCAAAGTGAATCGGGATGATGTCAGAAAGCGTTTCAATATCAAAAAAAGATTCACGCAAAAATGCTTTTACTGCTTCTTCTGGTTTTTCCGAATCAAACTTAAATTCTTTAAATCTCTTTTCTTGTCCCGAAAAAAAATCACTCACTAGCTTTTGAACAATTTCTTCTTTACTAGAAAAGTATTCATACACGGTGCCTTTTCCAATCTTTGCCGCAGTCGCTATCTCTTCTACAGTCGCGTCCGCAAAGCCTTTTGCTTTAATCACCTGTAGCGCAGCATTCACAATGAGCTTCTTTTTTTCTTCTTTGTCTACCGGTCTTGGACTCACAAATCCACAATTATGTATGACTGACTATTCGGTCAATTAAAAAATAAATGAATTTTTATATTTTCAGATTTATTTTAAAAAATCAAACTTTAACTTTCTTCCAACTGCCTCTTGAAAATAGCCAGAGGGTGAAGATTCCGACTGAGGTTTCAGAAATAAATACTCCCCAGAAAACTCCTGAATGTTGCCAACCGCTCGTAATTGCCAAGTAATAGGAGAGAGGTATTTGAATGCACCAAAAAAATACAAGGTTGATCAGGGTCGGTGTCTTCGTGTCCCCCGCACCATTGAAGGCTTGGGTTGAAACCATCCACCAACCATAAACTAAATAGGAATAAGATAAAATTCGTAACCACTGCGAGCCGATAGAAATTACTTTTAAGTCGGAGGTAAAAATTTTCATGAGTGATTCATTAAAAGTAAAATAGGTAATAGAAACACAAATTAAAAAAAGCATATTGTAAAATCCAATTTTCCAAACGGTAGACTCGGCGCGATCTGGATTACCTGCCCCGAGATTTTGTCCGACCAATGTAGCGGCTGCATTCGAGAAACCCCAGGCAGGCATGAGGGTAAACATCATTATCCGGAGAGTAATCGTAGCACCGGCAACTGCTTCACTGCTGATATTGGCAAGGATACGCATAAGAAAAATCCAAGAGGTCATGCCTATTAGCATTTGTCCAATGCCCCCGAATGAAGTTTGAATTAAATGTAATATAATAGATCCGTTCCAAGAAATTTCTGAGAGTCTTACTTTGATATGCTTGCCGGCATTAAAAAGTGTCCATAATTGAATTAGAACTCCCACACCACGACCAATAGTGGTAGCAATCGCTGCACCTTCAATTCCAAGTGCAGGAATAGGTCCCCAACCGAAAATTAAAATTGGGTCTAACACAATATTAACCGCATTTGCAACCCAGAGAACACGCATCGCAATTGCCGCATCACCCGCTCCTCTAAAAATGGCGTTGATGATAAAAAGTAGGACAATAATAATATTAGTCCCAAGAATCCACTGCGTATAACGATACCCATGTTCGAGACTCCAGACATCTCCACCCATAAGTCTTAGTAAGTCTTTTGAAAAGAAAATTCCTAGAATCGCAAAAGGAATCGAAGCTAGAATACCAAGAAAAATAGATTGAATGGCTGACTTACTCGCATCTTCTTCTTTCTTCTCGCCGATTCGTCGCGCAATAATGGCAGTAACCGCAGTTGCAAGCCCCATCGCAACAGAGAAGAGTAAAAATAAAAAAGTTTCACTGAGCCCCACTGTTGCAACAGCGGATGCACCCAATTTGCCCACAAAGTAAATATCAACAACGGCAAATGTTGCCTCCATTACGAGTTCTAAAATCATCGGAACCGCTAAAAGAAAAATTGCTTTATTTAAGCTGATTTGCGTGTAATCTGCTTCCGTTCCTGTGACTGCATCTTTTAAAGCCTGCCAAATAGATTGTTTGGGGGTAATACCCGTTGTTTTATTATCCATATTACTTAGATAAAAAAAATCGTGTAGGAATCAATTAAATATTTTTATCTACGAATCAAAAAACCGTG
Organism: Leptospiraceae bacterium; assembly: GCA_025360185.1. Taxonomy (GTDB): domain Bacteria; phylum Spirochaetota; class Leptospiria; order Leptospirales; family Leptospiraceae; genus UBA2033. Next base: position 2,428 of record JANYCR010000599.1, read on the forward strand.
CGTTAGGCGTTCTGCCCAAGGCATCTTTAGAGAATTCAGGCTTGATTCGATTGAGATAATACATATCTATCTCGCCCTTATTCTTTGCATTTATTTTTCCGCGGTATTCACACTCAAACTTGTCCTTTACTGCTTCGTAAGTAGAGTAAGAAATGTTAATTCGATTTGGAGTGCCGCTTGATTCCATACGGCTCGCAATATTGACAGTATCCCCCCAGACATCGTAGGCAAATTTCTTTTCACCAACAACACCCGCCATGACAGGACCTGTGTGGATACCCAGACGTAGCTCCCAGTAAGGAATATTTTTTAGTTTTTTCATGGTTCGAAGTAAATCTATAAAGCCTTGAATCTCAATGGCAGCAAGGCAACAGTCAGTGGCATGAGTTGTATTAACCCGCGGAATTCCGCCGGCACACATATAGCTGTCGCCTATTGTCTTTAATTTTTCAAGCCTGTATTGATGTGCGATTTTATCAAACTGGGTAAAACAGGCATCGAGTTCTTTGAGTAGACTTTCCGCAGAAAGACCTTCTGCAATTTGCGTAAACCCTTTGAAGTCTGTAAACATTACGCTAATACTTTCAAAGTAAACAGGTTTTACTTGTCCTTTTAGTTTTAATTCATCTGCAACTTCTTCCGGGAGGATATTTAATAGTAGCTTCTCTGATTTTTCTTTTTCAATCTCAACAATTTCCTTTGCCTGTTGGAGTTCTTTTGTTCTCTCGATTACTTTTATTTCTAGATTCTCTTTTAATTTTAAAAGCTCTTGATTCGACTTCTCTAGATTAACCGCTAGAGCCTCGGACGTTGCAAATGATTTAGAGAAACGCATGGACAATACAAAAGATTGAGAAAAAATAAAAGCTAAAAATCCATGAGTGCTTAGGTAGGCAGTGTTTACAATGTTTCTATTGTATAAAATATCATTTATAAGAGAAATAAAAAAAATAGAAAATCCAATCAGAAAAGTCCGAGCCCCCAATCTCTTGTGAAGAATACTGATAATATTTATATAAATAGAATAACTCGCAACTAGTGCAGTTATTATTTGAACTATCGTAAGTGTTGAACTTAAAAATCTAAATTCTGCAAAGAAACAAAATAGACAAAAAGGATAAGTGATTATCTGAACTGCATAGAATATCTTTTTATTTAACTCATCCGGAAATAGAGAGCGCAGAAATAAAATGAATACTGGAATTTCAAAATAAAAACTCATATACTCAAGTCTCACTG
>JANYCR010000374.1 GCA_025360185.1 Leptospiraceae bacterium
AATAAGTTCCACTATTTTTCGAGAAAGGGGTATTCCCAATTCCCAAAAAGTGAGTATTCAATTTTTGGGAATTGGTATAAGTAAGAGTGCAAATCTATTAAAAAGAAATATTTCATTTCACCCGCGCCCTGCGCGGGTGAAATGCTTATTATTTATTACAAAATATTTGCACTCTTACTTAAAGGTAGCCGACATGATTGATAAGTATTGGGGAATGAAACCAAATTTAGATAAAGCTTTAATGATCGCAAAACGGCAATTAGCTGAGTTTGTGTACGACGCAGTGAATCTAGAAGGTCTAAATTTTTCTTTACCCGAAATTCAAACACTTTTAGATGGAATTACTGTTGGTGGTCATAAGTTATCCGATCAGCAAATAGCAATTAACCAAGGCAATACCTGGAGGGAGTTGTTTGATTTGATAACAAAAGATGAATTTAATCTTTCCAAAGATAGAATTTGTGAATTACATAAAATAGCCGCCAAAGAAGAAGCCTTAACTTGGGGAGAATTTAGGACCGGTAGTGTATACATCTCAGGAACCAACTATAACCCACCACATCATACAGAGTTGGACTTAAAATTTAAGGAAATGCTATTCGAGTTTGAAAGATTAGAAGATGTATATGATAAAGCTATTCATCTGTTTTTATTTATGGGAAGAACTCAATTTTTTTATGATGTAAATAAACGAATGGGTAGATTTGTCATGAATGGATTTTTACTAAGCCAAGGGTTTCCTGCGATAAATCTTCCTGCAAAACGGCAATTAGAATTTAATACGAAAATGCTTGCCTTTTATGAATCAGGAATTCAACACGAAATGAATTTGTTTTTAAAATCTTGCCTAGATCCAAAGATTGTGCAAATTATGAAGGAATAATACAAATGCCTACACTCACATGGCTCACACGAGAGAACTATTTAAAAAAAGCAAAACAAGCACAATTTAGAATATTGGAAAAGGTTCCGGAATTGTCCGTCGAACATCCCGTAGGGACAGGTCGCGACCTGTCCTTACGGGATAATGCGTCCCAACAGGAAAATCTCATCATCCAAGGTGACAACCTTGAAGCACTCAAGGCACTTCTTCCGATTTATGCGGGTAAGGTCAAATGTATCTACATCGACCCACCGTATAACACTCGTTCTGCGTTCGAGCACTATGATGACAATATGGAACATACTCTCTGGCTCTCAATGATGGTTCCGCGATTAGAACTTCTGAAAGACTTACTTTCCGAAGACGGAAGCATTTGGGTGTCGATAGACGACGATAAGAATCTAACGAAGCGCATTATCTAAAAGTAGTCATGGATGAAATCTTTGGAAGAAAGAATTTTGTGGCTAATGTAGTATGGGAAAATAGGTATTCTCGATCTAATGATGCAATTTTATCTCTATCGCATAACTCAATTTTATTATATGCTACAAATCCTGATAAATGGAAAAAAGTTAGAAATAGACTTGAAAGAACAGAAGAGCAGGCAAGCCAATATAAAAATCCAGACAATGATCCTAATGGATTATGGCGCGCTATTCCATGGGACGCACCTAATTTACGACCAAATCTTTCTTATCCAATTATAACTCCGAAAGGTAACACTAGATTACCACCACCGGGTCGATGTTGGTCAAGGACAGAAGATCAATGGCTTCAAATAGTCAAGTCTGGATTGGCATATTTTGGAAAGTCTGGAGAGGGTGCTCCATCATTTAAACAATATTTGAAAGATGCTACTGCCATTGTTCCAAATACATGGTGGTCACATGAAGATGCAGGGCATACTGATGAAGCAAAGAAAGAAATACATGGTTTATTTGGAAAAGACCAAGCATTTGAAACACCTAAGCCAGAGCGCCTAATACAGCGTATTCTACAACTTGCCACAAACGAAAACGACCTAGTTCTAGATTCCTTTCTTGGTTCCGGCACAACGGCGGCGGTAGCGCATAAGATGGGTAGGCGCTACATTGGAATTGAGATTGGGGAACATGCGGTTACTCATATTGTGCCGCGACTCCGAAAAGTCATCGAAGGAGAACAAGGTGGGATTTCCGAAGCAGTTGGTTGGAAAGGTGGTGGTGGATTTTCGTTTTATAGACTCGGCGAAACCATTTTTAATTTGTATGGCGCTATCAATCCCAAAATAAAATTTCCTGCCCTTGCACAATACATTTGGTTTATGGAAACAGGGTTGTCGTTGCATTCTGTAGGGACAGGTCGCGACCTGTCCCTACAGAATGTGACGCCGTTAATCGGAATTTACAATGACACCGCATACTACCTATTATACAACGGAATCTTGGGTGATAAATCTCCCGAAGGTGGGAACGCGCTGACTCGAAGTTTACTTGCCGAGCTTCCAGCCTTTGAAGGAAAGAAAATTATCTTTGGAGAGTCTTGTCGCATTAGCCCTGACAAATTAAAAGACTTGCAAATTACTTTTAAACAAATACCGTATGACTTAAAGGTGAAGTGACATGAACAATAAACAAATCATTGATTATAAATTACATATAGAAATTAATCCTGAAATACGATTTGGCAAACCCTGTATAATAAATACTAGAATCTCTGTGTATGATGTATTGGGTTGGTTTGCATCTGGCATGTCACAAGAAGAAATTTTAGAAGACTTCCCTCAATTAACAAAAGAAAATATCCTTGCCTGCTTTGCCTATTCAGCAGATCGAGAACGAAGATTAAAAATTGCGGTCTAAAAAGTTTACCGATAAATTCTTTATTGTTAAAATATTCGTATGAAACTACTCTTTGATGAAAACATCTCTTACCGAATTTTGAAAAAATTAGACTCTGGATATAATGGTTCCGAAAGCATTCGAGGAATAGATGATTTAAGAATTTGGGAATTTGCAAAAACAAATGAATTTACAATCGTTACTTTCGATGAAGATTTCTATGATATTCAATTACTTCGAAAATTCCCACCAAAAGTAATTTGGCTAAGATGTGGAAATACAAGCACGAATCACATTGCATTTATCTTGAACGATAAAAAAGAAGAATTGAAAAAGTTTATGCAAGATTCAGAGCAAGGAATTTTCGAAATATATTAGAAAGCTATAAATCATGCAACTAAAAGACTACCAAGAAAAAACACTTAACAAACTCACAGAATTTCTCAAACAAGCAGAATCTATAGGAGCAAAGAAAGCTTTTGCAGAAACAGCGTTACTTGCGGATAACGGGATTGTTCCACCTTACCACGAACTACCAGAAATGGAAGATGTTCCCTATGTTTGTTTGCGTCTTCCTACTGGTGGTGGAAAAACAATCTTAGCCACACATTCGATTGAAGTAGCGGCTAATACTTATTTAGAAGAAGAGTTTCCTTTTGTGTTGTGGCTTGTTCCAACTACTACGATAGCGGAGCAAACTTTGAATTGCCTGTTAAATCCAGATCATCCTTACCGAGAAGCTATCAATCAAAAGTATGGAATAAATGTAAAGATTTTAATATTTAAATAATTAAAATTAAATTATTTACTAAACAAGAAAATAGTTTATTTTTTTAGAAAGATTTTATTTATTAGCATAATGACAGGCTTATATAGTAGAACAAAAGATAAAACTGATTTTTTTGGCATGAATACTCAAATTGGTAAGAGGCATATTACCCAGACTCAACTACTCGATCCAAGTAATCCTAGAATTTTATATGAACACCCGAACGGGAAGTTATTTTCTGGAGATTCAATTGAATGGTTGAAAACAATTGAATCCGAAAGTATTGATTTAATATTTGCAGACCCTCCTTATAATATCAAAAAAGCAGATTGGGATACCTTTGAATCTCATGAACAATATGTAGCTTGGTCAATTAAATGGATAGAGCAGGCTGCACGAGTTCTAAAGAAAAATGGCTCAATGTATGTCTGCGGTTTTTCGGAGATTCTCGCTGATCTAAAAGCTCCATCTATGAAATTTTTTAAAGCCTGTCGATGGATTGTTTGGAATTATAAAAATAAGGCAAATTTAGGAAATGACTGGGGGCGTTCTCATGAAAGTCTTCTCCATTTAAGAAAAAGTAAAGAGTTTACTTTAAATGTCGATGACATCCGAATTCCATATTCAGAGCATACTCTAAAGTATCCGTCGCACCCACAAGCAGAGACAAGCCAATATGGAAAAGGAAAAAGCCAAATTTGGGAGCCAAATCCAAAAGGAGCAAAACCCAAAGATGTAATAGAAATTCCAACAACTTGTAATGGTATGCATGAAAAAACAAAACACCCAACTCAGAAACCGGAAGAATTACTTCGGAAAATAATATTAGCATCTTCTAATATTGGAGATGTGGTCTTAGATCCATTTATTGGTTCAGGGACAACATCCGTTACGGCTGAACAATTGAAAAGAAAATGGTTGGGTTGCGACTTATCGTCTGAATATCTAGATTGGGCGATTGATCGAATTGAGAGAGTGGAGTCTTGGGATATTAATAAATGGATTCAATATGATTTGGATAATGCCAAAAGGCGCAATTCAATCCGATGATTAGTTTAGAAAAACTTCTATCAAAGGTTATCAATAAAGATAAATTTAAAAGTATTTCTGATTACATTGAGTTTTGTGACTCTTATTTGAAATATATTGCAACTAATCTGCAAGCAACTATTGTTTCTCAGAATGAAAGTCACTATAGATTTTTTCAATACAATGAAACAACTGGTTTTCAAATAACTCGACCTATAAATTCTAACTTGATGTACACTGCAAAAGAATTTTCTGAAAACAGTAAACTCTTTCTTTCTATTCTTAAAAAGATAAAATCAATCAAACCTGATATGAAAAAAGAAAGAGAAATTATAAATAGATCAGTTTATACAATTCAGCAATCTATTGGTGCCGCATTAGATGGATTACCCGTTGGAGAATCTAATAAAGCAAGAAAATTAAACGGTGATTTCTTTGAACGATTTATAAGACTTATCATTCAAGAAATTGGAATCAATTGCAAATCGGATGTTATACAAATTCCAGTATTATCGGATAATAATGAAATTCTATTTCATATGAGTTACCAACATGATTTAGTAATTCAAGAAGAGGAAAAAATAAAACTGATTGGCTCTATTAAAACTTCAAGTAAAGATAGGATAGATAAAATTTTTGTAGATAAATTTCTTTATGCTAGGCTCACCGGAACTACCGTTCCGCATATCGCTATTTTTCTAAATGATGTACAAAGAAAAAATACAAAGACCGAAAATCAATACGGAATTAACTCTACATTTCTACCGGGTCATTTTAAAGGATATACAATAAAATTAAATCCTCTTGATGGAGTATATTACTGCGATATTCGTCCGAACATGCTTACTGAGAATATTCTCAAAGATCATATTAAGACCTTTGATAAATTACTTTGTGACGATATTTGGAAATTCGTTTGAAATTCTGGTTCAGAAACATCCCGCAAACAAAATCTTCTTTCTTTATCCAAACATCAACCGACAAATTCTATCCCGACTTTATTGCAAAACTAAAGAACGGTAAAATTTTAATCATAGAATACAAAGGTGAGTATCTGAGTGATACAAAAGACACAGAGGAGAAAATTAATCTCGGAAAATTCTTTGAGGATAAGAGTAGTAATGAGGTGTTATTCTTACTAGCCATTAAAAAAGATTCTCAAGGACGGAATTTGCGAGCACAGATTTTGGATAAGATTAAGGATAACCAATATTTCTTAAAGTCCCTTCTGCAAAAGATCATGCACCGAAACAATTCCTACGAAAACATTTTCATTATCCACAATAGGTGCAACTGAAATAGGACGAGTTCTATCTTCCATAGCGACTAATACATCGTATGCTTTCATGCCTACTTGGAAAGCACTTGGTTTTGGATTCATGATTTCGCGGGCGGTTTTATCTTTTGTGAGAGAGCCTGCGGCTAGAAATTTACGAATATCGTAATCTGTGATAAAACCAATTAGTAACCCTTTCTCATCTACAACGCCAACTGCTCCGAGTCGTTTGATTGTGATTTCGTCTAAAACTTTTCCTAAATCGGAATCTGGCTTTACCACTGCGTTGTCTTCACCAGAGCGCATAACGTCCTCTATATCCAGGCTGAGTCGTTTTCCTAATCTTCCTGCAGGATGAAAAAGTGCGAAGTCGTCTGCCTGAAAGTTTTTTAATTCCATAAGAGCCATTGCTATAGCATCTCCTGCAATGAGGGCAATGGTTGTGCTCGAAGTCGGAGCTAGTGCAAGTGGACAAGCTTCTTGTAAAATGGGGGTAATGAGTGTTACATCGCAAGCAATTGCTAGTTTGGATTTTGGATTTGCCGTGACTCCTATGAGTTTTGCTCCGATTTTTTTGATCGTTGGAATAAGAGCTATTAGCTCATCGCTCTCTCCACTTTTTCCTATTGCAATAATCACATCATCCCTAGCAATAAGCCCAGCATCTCCGTGAGCAGAATCTGTTGGATGTAAAAAAATTGCAGGGGTTCCTGTTGAACTCATTGTGGAAGAAATTTTCTTAGCTATGTCTCCTGACTTGCCTACTCCGGTAACGATTACTTTGCCTTTTGCTTCCAAAATTAACTCTACTGCTTTTTCGAAGTTTGGATCTAATGTATCTTGAAAGTGTTTGATTGCATCTACTTCAATTGCTATGGCTTTTTTTATCTTATTTAAAATTTCACTCATAGCTTAGAATAATTTCTTTGAATTAGTTATGTCAATAGTAAAAGATTTTACTTCTTAGAAATCATGCTAAGAAAAAAGATTGCACTCTACTTGCAATTTAGGATTATACAATTAGGAAAAGAATTAATTTATGAAATATATTTATTTATTTGCTCTGACATTTTTCTTACAATCATCTCTCATTGCTCAATCAAAAGTTGTTCTTGGCGAAGAAGAAATTCGTAAAGCTCCTTATACGAAATTTGAAAATCGCTCTGATAAGTTTGCAACTCCCGAGATGAAAGCACTCGAAGCAGAAATAGGAAAGGGATTACATGACCTCGTTATCGAGACGGATAAACCGATTAATTATAAAGGATTTACTCTCCAGAGATTCTATTCGGATGAAAAAGGAAAGTTTGGCGGAGATATTTTAGTTTTAAATAAAAATGCTACTTATGGACATATTAATTCTATTAAACGAATTCTAAATTCATACATTCAAAATTCTTTTGAATACACGGAAAAAAATGCAGATACGCTTGTGATGGAAGTTCTTTATTATAACGCGCAAAATCGTCAGAAGGTAGATCGAATCAAGAAAAAATACACCAAATCACTAGTTGCCGCATTAAATAAAAACAAAGTTGGAATTGGAAAAAAATTTAATGACTGGCCTGGCAATACGCAAATTGTAATTCCAATCAAATTTTCTGTCGATGCAAAGACTCCTATCATTACTGAAAATAAAACGGAAACTAAAACTGAAGAAAAAAAAGAGCCAACGACTACTGATAAGAATCCTGTAATAGAAAGAGAAAAAATTAAACCTACCAAGGCTAAAATTCCTAGTTCGGATATGCCCAGGGAAAATATTACTTCGACTAAAACTGTCGATGATAAAAAAAATCCTAAGGTAGATGAAACAGTTATTAAAGAAGAAAAAAAGACAATTGAAGTTCGAACTGATAAGGACAAGCTTAATATTACTGAAACAGAAGCGAAGCCACCTGAAAAAACCAAAGACAGTAATTCTTATGAAACTAAAACTGTGGCTAAGAAAGATAAGCCAGAGCCTGCTAAAGAAACTAAGCTAGAAGAAAAAACAGTTATAACAAAAGAAGCAAAGTCAGACGAACCAAAGAAAGAACCAGCAAAGATTGCTGAGTCCGCAAAAGCGGTTACTACTGATAAGCCGGTTGCTAAAGAAACCAAACCCGTTGACGTTATTGTAGAAAAGAAAACTCCAGCAAAGGAGCCTGTAAAAGAAACTAAGCCAGAAGAAAAAACAGTTGTAACAAAAGAAGCAAAGTCAGACGAACCAAAGAAAGAACCAGCAAAGATTGCTGAGCCCGCAAAAGCGGTTACTACTGATAAGCCGGTTGTAAAAGAAACTAAACCTACAGAAGTAGTCGTAGAAAAAAAAGTTCCCGCAAAGGAACCAAGTAAGGAAACTAAACCAACCGAAGTTGTTATTGAAAAGAAAACTCCTGCAAAAGAGCCGGTTAAAGAAACTAAGACAGAAGAAAAAACAGTAGTTGCTAAAGAAACAAAGCCTGAAGAACCTAAGAAAGAAACGGCAAAATCAGTAGTCATCAATGAAGCTAAAACTGAGCCTTCAAAAGTGGTTACTGTTGATAAGCCGGTAGCAAAAGAAACTAAACCTGCGGAATCAGCTAAAAAAGTAGAGGAGCCAAAAAAAGAAACTCCCAAGAAAGAAACAGCGGTTACTCCTCCAGCAAAGAAAGTAGAAGAAAAATTACCTACGACTAAAGAAGAAATAAAGAAGATGACAAAAGAGTTAACCGAGTTAAAAACAAAAGAGAAAGATAAAATTGAAAACAGTGAAAATGTTGTTGGAGAAAAAATTGTTTTCTTAAAAGTAAAAGAATTTTTAGCAGAAGGACATTATACTTCTGAAATGTGGGCTGTTGATACTGAAAACGATGATGAACTATTTCAGAGTCCATTTAAAAAAGTTTGCGGTAAGGAATTTAAAGAGCTAGGAACTGGTGTTGTCGTAATGAGCTTTAAAGAAAATGACATCATTGGATCGGATACTCATCATCTTGCGCTTCTTGATAAAGAAAATCTAAAACTAATTAAACAGTCACAAGAAGTTATTTTTTGGAGATCCTTTGTTAAAGAACAGAGTGGTAAAATCTACGCTGTTGAATACAAAGATGGAAAATACTATCTTGCACAATTTAAAGAGGATTTAACATTTGAAATGCGTAGTAGCGATCCAATCAATCCTGATTGTGAAATTGCATTTAAGAAAAATAAAATCTATCTTACTAAACGATCTCCTGATAACTCCGGTGTTTCCATTCGAGTTTTAAATCGCGACAATTTAAAATTACGCGACGTCAAAGTGAAGTAAATTCTTAGCCTATGGATTTAACCATGGGTATCGGATTCAATCGTGAAATTTAATTTAAGACTTTATTTCAAAACTGTTTTTCAAAAAATTCTAGAAGAATTTAACAACGTTAAATTGTTTTTCATTCGTTCGAAAGAAAGGATTGTAAAAAAAAGAAAAGAGTTTCTCACTGTGATGATTATCCCTCATAATGAGAAGCCTAGCTATAAACTGAGCATTACTTATAAATCTATTACTTTGTTTTTTCTTGCTGTATCATTTGTAATTGCAGCTTCATCAATTATCGTATTGGGTTACAGTGGGCGCGTGCATGAAATGGAAGAATTGCAAATTTCAAGTGGAGATTATCAAAAGCAATCGCTGAAACTAAAATTAGAAATGAATTTGCTTCACGACATGAGTTCTTATTACTATCAAAGAGTCTCTAGGCTTTATATAAAATTAGGAGGCGACCCAGCCCGCGTTGGGATGAGCGACAAATCTAAATTACCCCTTGGAGTGTTTTATACAAAGTCTGATATTATTCCTGAGACATACACTCTTAAATCTGATATTTATTATTTAAAAAAATCAGCCGAGCTTACAAAAGAAATTATTAAAACAATTAAACAAAGAAAATCAATTATAAAGAACACTCCATCGCTCTGGCCTGCACGCGGGTATATACTATTTCCGTTTGGAAAATACTTTTCGTCTATTACAGGACGCGAAGTGATAAACAATGGAATTGATATTGGGACTTTTCCGGGAACGGAAGTTGTGGCAACAGCACCCGGTGAAATTTATGAAACAGGTTATACAGAATCAACGGGATATTATTTAAAAATCACGCATAAATATGGATGGAGAACGATATACGCTAATCTCGAAAGACTACAAGTAAAAAAGGGAGAAATGGTATCTAAAGGAGATGTGCTAGGCTATGTCGGAAAAACTTCTGGTAGTTCGATATTCCACTTGCATTATGAAGTGCATGTTGGCACAAATCCTTTAAACCCTTATTCCTTTTTAAATCAGGTGCAAAACTAGGTAAGTAAACAATGAGCGAAGAACACGAAGAATTTTCAGTTAATAGCATTATCGGGGAAGGTTCCGAATTTTACGGCGAATTCAAATTATCCGGTCTAATCCGTATTGATGGAAGGTTCAAAGGTCTGATTCAAACCGACGGAAAAGTAATCATCGGCAAAACGGGAGTAGTCGATACTGACATCAGAGCACGCGTTGTTGTTGCTGGTGGAGAAATCAGGGGAAATGTTTATGCCTCTGAAAGAATTGTTCTACTCTCGACTTGCAAATTATACGGCGATGTGATTACTCCAAAATTATTAATCGAAGAAGGTGTGCTCTTCGAAGGCAAATGCACGGTTAATCCATAATGCAATTTTCTATTAATACAGATAAACCAAAAGCTACCACGGATAAAAATTCCAAAGGAATTAAATCAGATGGTTCTTCTAAAATTAAAGATAAGGAAAATTCTTTTCTTTCTATTTTGGAATCTATTGTTCCATCCGATAAAGAGCAAACTCGTGAGATTAACGAACTCTGGCAAAGACTTCCAGAAATGGAAAAACGGTTTCTAAATATTCCGAACCAGGAAAACCTACAAGAATATAAAAAATTAGTCAAAGACATTACTAATACAATTTTAAAGAATAATACCGAGTTGTCTCAAGCGAAGCAACGCGGACGAAATGATAAGAAAGTTCTCATGACTGTAAAAATTCTAGATGAGAATATTCAAATCTTAGCGACTACTATGCTTAGCCCGCAGAACTCGGCTTTTTCTTTATTGAAGCAACTAGAGCGTATCCGCGGATTACTGATGGATTTGAAAGAGTAATTTTTGTGTTAATTAATCTTTTCTAAAATTTGTAATGCTTCATCAGCGGCAAATTACTTCTTTGCGCTTTTTTATCTCCGTAGAAATTTTGAATTGCTTTGTATTCGGGAGTCATTTTTTTATAATTCTGCCTATTTGTTTTAACGCATACTCATGATTAAATTTTTTCAAATAGCTAAGATTGCAAGGGAATTTGTATCGACTCAATAAGGCTAATAAAGAGTAATTTTTTTGAGTTATTTACTTTTTATTGACAAAAGACATAATATAGACAAGCCTTGTACTAAAAATAAATTTAGGAGATTTATGTATATATCTAGAAAACGCAAAAATAATTCGCCATGGGGCTGGGTAATTGGTTTAGGAATAGGAGTCATAGGGTATCATTTGCTAAAAAACGAGGAAATAGATGCTTACCCAGGCAAAGAGCCTAATCCTGAAAGAAAAAGAAATGAGAAGTTGCACACGCAAGAAGGTCCAAATGAGCCTGATTTAAAGCCGAGAAAGATTGGGGCAACTTATAGTCCATTGTCAGGGATTATGAATGTGACTATGTTCATTTTTGATAAATATCATGATAGTTCTATAGTTCACACTATTAATAATAAAAAATATCATGAGAACGGGCATTGGGGGATGGACTTGTTTTCGAAAAACTTAGATGTTTATGTTCCCATAAACGGGTTAATAACTTACATGGATTATGGTTCTACTTATGGTAATAGTATTGTAATCGAAAATTTTTCAAGAACAGAGCTATGGAGATTAGCACACCTAGAAGGTTTTTCTAAAAACTTATGGCTCTACGACGAAGTAGAAGCAGGAGAGTATGCTGGAAAGTTAGGCAAAACAGGTGATGTATCAGGTGCACATCTTCATGTATCACTTGAATACAAGGTAAGCGGCAAATGGGTGTTTGCTGATCCAGCAGCTAGACTTAACTTAGAAAATGCTTAGGTGGTTACTGGTCTTTTTATCTTTTTCATTCATAAATATCAATGCAAAAGATAAAAAGATAATCAAAAGTAGAGAATGCAATTATTATAGATGGGGTAAAAATGTAGATAAAAAAGAAGTAAAAAAATTTTATCTCAAATTTGCTAAAACTATTTTATCTAGAGATCCAGAATTAATTGCAGATTTATTTGACGAGCAATTCTATTCAGTAGCATACCCGATAGAGGGAAAAGAGTTTGTTGATTCTGAAGAATTAGTTTTCTATTTTAAAAAATTTCAGAAAATCGAAACTCAACAATTAATTCAATTATTAGATAATAAAAATACCGATCATAACGAAAAAATTTTCATAGGACTCTATTTGAAATTATTTTCTTCATACCCATGGAACTGCCTTCCTTTCGATATGAAGTTTCAGTCATTTTATTATTCAATTAAAAATAAAGTAAGCTGTGGAATTGAAGTTGATAGAGAAAAGTCAAATAGCTATATGCTCAGAATAATTTATAAAAAAGATGTTTATGATATGTCTTTAACGAAAGATCTTAAAATTAAAGGCATACAATGCACTGCTTTATTTTATGAAGGATATTGAAACTAAAGACATTAGTGAGCAGGGTTATTACTATTCCAACTTAATACCATATTGTCTCATAAGAGATGAAATTTCTTATGAATCAATAAGCTTATCTACGTTCATTTCAATTACCCTGCGGTTAACTTAGTAAAGTAATAGCTTTATTTTTTAATTAAGAAAATCGTTTTTTTAAAATATTCATTCTTTCTCGCATTTAATAAGCATCAACCGTTTTAAAGGTAGAAATTTCCCCGAGTCTACGACGCGACAACTTTTGAGTAGACGCTAAACCTTCTAGAATAAATTCCACACCGGTGACGAAGAGATGATCTTCTCCATCCATTCCTTTCTCGTGAAGTAAATCCCAGAGAGCAGGAACTGATTTTAATAGCGCGCGATAACTTGCAGTTGGCATTAGATCGGATATTTCTAATTTGCCCATAGCGTAGATTTGTTTTGCAATATCGTTAAAATTCGTTATGTATTTCTTAGGAGGAAAGTATTCTTCGAAAATAACTCGTGTCGCCTGGTCGAGTAGTTTGATTACAACCTGATATTCACTAACTGCTTCGTCGCGGTAAGGGTCTAATTCTATTTTGCCGGAGCAGGAGGCAAATATATTTCCAAGGTCGGTTAATCTTACGTATCCTTTTGATTCGCCGAAGTTCAAGGCACGTTTTCTTGCAGAGCTAACGGCTACTTCATAGTTTGCGATAGAGAGCCTAGCACTGACACCTGATTTTTGATTTACTAAGTGAGAGCTTCGGGCTTGGATTGTAATTTCTTCAATGATTTCTTCGATGTAAGGAGGGACAATGATTTCGGGAGTTTTGAGAGGAAGTTTGATTTCTTGTTTAGTAATCTCAAGTCCGATTTGCCTTGTCTTTGGATAGTGAGTGCGAATTTCGGAACCAATTCTATCTTTGAGCTGTGAAATAATTTTACCACTTCTAGAATAATCATCCGGGTTTGCGGTAAAACAAACCATTACATCAAGGGGAAATCGAATTGGAATTCCACGAATTTGAATATCAGCTTCTTCTAATATATTAAAAAGAGAAACCTGCACGAGGTAATCCAAGTCAGGCATTTCGTTAACGGCAAATATTCCGCGATTCATACGGGGAAGTAAACCAAAGTGAACTGCACCTTCTGAGGATAACGGCTCTCCATTCACAATACGCGAAGGATCTAAGTCACCGATGATGTCCCCTATTCTTGCACCGGGAGCAAGACGTTCTCCATAACGCTCTTCACGGGTAAGCCAGGTTAATTCAGTATTATCCCCTTGCTCTCGAGTAATTTTTTTTCCTTTCGCAGTGATCGGATGAAATGGACTTTCGGGAATTTCAGTTCCCTTGATGACAGGAATTTTTTCGTCAAGCAGATTGACTAAAGCACGCATGATTCTACTTTTCGCCTGTCCTTTTTCACCGAGCATAACAATATTATGCCCCGAAAGAATCGCATTTACGAGTTGAGGAGTTACAGTGTCTTCATATCCGTGGATTCGTGGAAAGATAACTTCTTTTTTTAAAAGTTTAGTAGAAAGGTTTTCAGCCATTTCCATTTTGATAGATCGCTCGATATAATTGCTTTTCTTTAATTCGCCAAAGGTTTTGATTTCGTTCATTTAAGTCCTCTAAGCATTAGATATGAAGTAAGCCATAAAAATAAAAGAAATTTTTAAACATGTTTCTTTTCGCAAACTGCTTTTAGTTGAATTAAGTTTTCGGAAGAAATCATATCTAAACTCTAAAGTTAGACTAACTTTTGTCAAGTGGATTTTCAGACTTCTCTTGTCTTTCTACTTTCCATTGCAGCCTTACTTAATTCTTGCACACTATTAAATTTAGGTAAATTTTCGCGCCATTTAGTATAATCAAAATTATTTCTTTTGATGATAGAAATAAATCTTTCTGTTTCTAAACTGCCGAGACTTTGAAATAAAACTTGGAAGGCTTGCATTTTAATTTCAGTATCAGATCGCATGATTATTCTCCTGTATAAACTTTAATAAAATCAATGGGATTAATAGTTCGAATCTCACCAATAAGATTTTTTTTATTAAGTATTTTTGAATCCGTAGTAACAAAATATTCCGCTTTTGCTTCTATTGCACAAGCAATATGAAGTGAGTCATAAAGGTCTAATCCGATTTTAATTAAATTGCTTGATTTATCAATCACATTATCATTTTCAATAATGTCGATAACAGAAAAGTTCAGCCAGTCTTTTATTAGTTCTTTTTTTAGAATTCCTATTTGTGTATCGGCACATCTAGTTCTTCCTTTAATGATTCGTATATCTTGCTTAATTTTCATTACTTGTAAAACTTGCTTTCAAATTTATTTTTTATGCGAGATAATTTCATAGGTAATAAATATGAAACAACATGAAGCTGTAATTCTTGCGTTAGAAAATTTAGGTGGCACTGCTACTCTAAAAGATTTGAATACTGAAACTATGAAAATTAAAGATTGTAAATGGAATACAAAGACTCCGTCAGCAAATATTTGATTAAAAGTTGATAATTACCAAGTCTTTTGATTCTTTTTTAAGTTTTCAGTTATTCTAATACTAATATTTTTTTAAGCAAAATTATAAAAAGTAGTTTACTTTTTTACTATGATCTTTTGATCTGATCGATCCTAGAGGTTCGAGATGATTGAAATAAATAAACTGTATAGCTGCGAGTGGCAGGATCTAATCCTGAGTATCCCCGATAATTCCATTGACCTGGTATTGACCGACCCACCATACCAGAGTCTTAGAAAGTGGGAAGAGTTAAAGATCAGAAATTAATTTCAAACCTTTATCAAGCGGATAAGCGTCTTTTAATTCAGTTTTATCAAAGATCATGAAATACTTATAACGACTTCCAGCTTTAGATTCCCATTGTTTGCCGAGTTCTACTTTCATGGCGCTATCTGAATTATCTCTGTCATCGCCTTTCGATTCTACGATTAAAATGTTCCCTTTTTTAGTTACGACAATGAAGTCAGGATAATGGTTAATAAACCCGTTTAGGCGAAACCCTTTTCGTTCTAGATTCTTTGTCCAGAATAAAACATTTTCTAAATTAGCAATTTCATTGATGACTCTTTTTTCAAAGTCATTCATCTTATGTTCTTTTGGATATAACGATTTTGTGATAGGAGAATCAAACAAGTCACCTGCGATTTGAGTAATTGGAATTTTGTAATTATCTTGCACGGTAATTTTATTTGTAGCTAGGTACTGTTTAAATTGTTCTTGGACATATTTATTTTTTAATCTTTCTATTTTTTGTTTAATTTTTGCTGTATAAATATATTCTCTATTAAAGCAGTCTCTGATTTTATCGGGTGTAAAGTCTTGAAAAATATGATTCAAATACTTTTCTAATTCCATATCTTTGATAGGTCTTAGATTTCCTATATTCTTCATCATGTTTGCAGTCATTTCTCTAACTTGACTTTCTTTGGGTGCGGCTAATATTAATTCTTCGAGTTTTTGTTTTTTAACTTTGTCAACTTTTTCATATTCAACACTAAACGTGTCTTTTTTATCTTCTTTTACATCAATTTGGTATATTTCCGAATCGGTTTCATCAAAATTAATTTCTATATCGCATCTACTCAGTTTGAACTCCGTCAAGAGTGTGTCATTCTCAAAGAGAACATACTCCTCATCTCCGAAAATTCCAAGCCCGCCTTCTACTTTCTGAACAAATTGCGGGAGGCTAAAGTCGATTATGCGATCTTTATATATTTCTTTACAGTAGATCATATTTACTTTTCCTTTTAATTCTTCTGGAATACTTAACATTGCATCTTCACTGGATTGACTTGAAATGATTTCTTTGTATTGGTTCGACTGTTCGATAGCTTGTTTGGTTAGATTTTCTACTGTGGTAATTGCATTTTCAGATTTACGGCTAACATCAATTTCCTCCAAGGAGTCATCTTGAGAGGAAAGCATTGGTTGGATTGTTTTTGTTTTTTCTTCGGATTTATCTATTTCTGCTACTCGATAGTCTTTACTGCCAAATCCACATTTATTCATTCCTTCTACAATTTTTCCAAGTGTTTCAAGAAATTTATTAGAGGCTGTCATGACATAAGAAAGATTGAGTAATTCTTTTGTGTGATTCATTGTATAGGGTTGTCGCAAA
The DNA here is from genome assembly GCA_025360185.1 of Leptospiraceae bacterium. Classification (GTDB taxonomy): domain Bacteria; phylum Spirochaetota; class Leptospiria; order Leptospirales; family Leptospiraceae; genus UBA2033. Next base: position 16,585 of record JANYCR010000374.1, read on the forward strand.
ACTCTTCCTAAAATTTGTTCGACATCTACTGATGAACTTTTACCAGCCAGTGATGCAAGTATGTAAGCAAAAGGACAATCCCAGCCTTCTTTTAAAGCATTGATTGTAATGATAAATCGAACAGGACAATCTCTGGCTAATAGGTCTATGCCTTTGATTTCATTTATGTTTGCTGTTTTAATTTTGATTTGATTTTCCGGAATATGCATTTCGATTAAATTTCTTTTTATGAGTTCAAATGTAGTGCTATCTTCATTGCTCTTTGGTTGTGCTTGAAACAAAACAATGGGGCGAATGTATTTGCCGGTTTCTTTTTCTTCGGCTATTGCAATGGATTCCAAATTTTTCTGTAATTGAATGGCACTGAGGATAACCTCTGTTTTGTCCTTATGATTAGAAACTATAACAGGGAGTTTCACCATGCTTTCTTTTTTTAATTCACCAGCATGTGCAATGCTAATGATATTACTGTTCTTTCTTGGTGTAGCAGTTAGGTCTAAAATAAAAGAGGGATTAATATCACGAAGCATTTCTATACTCAATTCAGTTTCTGCATTATGACTTTCATCTACAATTACAACTGGATGTAACTTGCGGATAACATTGATTAATGCGGTCTCATCTGTATCGGGCATTGGCTGTACTGAGTCAGGAGCGAAACTTGCGAAAGAACCGAGTTGCCCGTTTTCTTGGTAGATTTTTCTATCTTCTTTTTTCTTTACACGCAAAGTATCGAAGCTTAGAACGATTATGCTCAAATTTCCCATAACCGAAGTAGGATTAAAATTAGCACCTTGTAGTAATTTGTCTTTTGTATAAACTTCTACTCTTCCAGAAAAATGAGTATTGATCTTTTGGCGATAGGGGTGAGTGCTGTTAGAGAGGTTTTTGATTGTTTGCTCCAAGATAGTAACAGAGGGAACAAGCCAAATAACAGCTTTAGTTTGTGTTGGTATGGACTCAAAAATAGGTTCAAGTGCATTACAAGCAATAAACGTCTTGCCGCCAGCCGTCGGAACTTTTATACAAACATGTGCGACGTTTGGAATATTGTTTTTGTATTCAATTCCTGTTTCTAAAAATGAATCAGACAAGGTAACTCTTTCCTTCCAAAATTCCCTAAAGGCTAATCTACTGTTAGCTGTAGATTTTAATTTTTCCAAATATGATTTTAGGTCATTGATTACAGATTGTTGGTAAGGTTTTAGTTCCATTCGATTTACTTTTTATCTTTGGATTGAATGATTGCTTCTAGTTTCTTGATTTGCTTTTGTAAAATTTGTTTTTTTGCAAAACAGAAATCTTCCAATCTACCGTTTGAGGGAATGTCTATTTTAGATAACCGTCTAGTAGCCTCGCTTTTCTTTAATATTAATAGAGGCGTTAAAGCACTTTTCCTTAAATTTTCCAACTCAGAATGGTTTAGTCCCAATTTTTCAATTGTAGTATTAGCAGAATTATCCGCTCCTTTTATTTTACCATCCTTAGTAAACTGAAACTTACTTTCACAGATTGAATTTAAAGGAGAAATGAAATTTTTTTCTTCCTCTGGTGAAGGCCAATTATCTTTTTTATGTGCGCCATATAAAAGCTTACTCGGTCGATTTGGTTCTGGGTAACAAGCGACTAAATTTTTATAATCGACATCTTCTCCTTTATTACAATACTTTTGTGGTTTTAAATGTTCGATATGAAAATTTGAATTATCTAAGTGTAATCCAGTGTAGGCGCAGAGATAGTATTGTTCTTTTAGTAAAGTATCAGATAAAGATTGAATTGCCTCTTTATCTTGACGCAATAAATCATAGTTAAAATTTATATCGTTTTTGTTTTTTTGAATCCACTCAGTTAATAGTCGAGGCGGATTTTGTTTTTGGATATATCTCATTCTGGATTCTCCAAATTTGATAGAATGGTATCCAAGCTAGTAATCTCATCATCAAGAACAATTTTTTTTAGCTCATCCAATTTGCTTCTTGCTTTAGAAATATCTTTTAGATCATCACTATTAATCAGTTCTTCAATTTCATTTATTTTATCTTGAATTTCTTTTGGTCTAGACTCATCACCCATAATATGTTTTAAAATCCAATTAGAGTTAAGACCATAAGAATTATTTCTTTTGGATACTTCAATTTCGCCGCTACTATTGGTTAATAAGATAAGGGAATCATGTGGTGCAGAGCTAATCACTTGTGGTGAATGCGTAGTTGCAAAGAACTGAATCTTAGGAAAAGTTCGAGTTAAATCACCGATAATTTTTCTTTGCCATTTTGGATGTAAATGTAAATCCAATTCATCAATCAAAACAATCCCATCTGTTTCTTCTAAAACTTTTTCCCCAAGGTGTGGATTGAGTTGAATCATCTTTCTGGAAATGTCCCCGATTAATAAAAGAATACTTTTTTGTCCGTCGCTCAGGTTGGAGAATAACAGATAATCATCATTAAACCCTACCACGATTTCTTTATTTTTAGGAGAGAAATTAATATAGGTTGCTCCTTCAATAGATTGAATTATTGCATTCTTAACTTTTCCAAAAATTAGATTTTCTTTTTTAGATTCAAACTCTGTCCATGATTCTTCTGCAAACCAATCTAAAAAGGCTTTTGTAGGAAGACCTGATTCCATGGAACTATTATAAACTGCGAGACCGCTATCATCAGGACTCCATGTCCCACTTCCATCCAATAAACCGGAGCCATCTAATCTATAAATATAATCTTCTTTTTCCATTTTATGCCTAGTAATATCATAGTAAGCTATGAGGGGCATTGTAACTCTTGGAACTTCTCCGAATCTTACGGATTTATTTATTATCTCCGTTAAATCACCAATCTTTTTCGGTTGATGAAATGAAATGCTGGTTGTGCTATTTAACTCTTCTTGTCTTTGAATATCGCTTCCCAATGCTTCACCCATGAAAGTAAATTTAGAGTCGAGTTTAACAGGGAGTATTCTTTCCATACGAATTTCTTCACCGAATCTCTGGCCTTTAACTCTAATCAAATCATTTTTAATAATGAAAGTAGTGTCTATCTTAGTAACACAGAATAAAAATGACTTCGCAAAATGTTTAATAGCCTCTAACAAACTAGATTTCCCAGAAGCATTCTCTCCGATAATCAAATTAAAGTTTGGATGAAATGCAAAACTTTGATCTTCGAAACATTTAAAATTTGTAAGATGTAATTTATCAATTCTCATTCCTCTTATTCACACTGCCTTTAAGTTTAATTCGATTTTAACTTCATAGCCTAACGTAGATAAAAAGTCATTCCACTCATGCCATTGGATTCCAAAAATTTTTACATTAGAGACTCCTATTTTAGAAAGAATATCGGAAAGAATAGTAGCATCTTTTTCATCAAATTCAGCTTGCATAAAACTATCCTCAGCCCATTCGACAAGAGATCGTAAACTGATTTTCAATAATAGATAATCTTGAATTCTTTGTTTGACTGTTTCTTTAGTTATCATCTAATTATTTCGTAATTGGAACATCTTTGAGATTTTTCTGATATTCCATTGCCGCTTTACTAATTTCTCGACCGGTCATTCCTATGAATAAGTTTTGTCTCCACTTGGTATAATCAAAGTTTTCTCTTTTTATAAGAGTGATAAATCTTTCCGCATCTAGATTATCCATGTATTTTAAAAGGGTATTCATTCCCTCGTATTTTATCTCGGAATCAGTTTTCATCTAATTTCTCCTCGAAGAAATGTATCGGATTCATCAATCTTATTTCTTTTAGCAAATTTTTTCTAGTCAAAATTCCATTGTCGGTAGTTAAAAAAATGTCCGCTTTTCCTTCAATTGCACAGGCAATATGTAAAGCATCTAAACTTTTAAAGCCTAATTCTTCTAAATTTTCCATCCTAGTTAAAACGGCTTCATTTTCTAGAATATTTTGAATAGCTAACTCTTTCCAAGATTGAATGGAAAGGCGTTTTTCCTCCGAGGAATTGCGAGAATTTTCAAAATCTAAAACATAAGACCAAATCAATTCTATTTCTTTAAATTTAACCAAGTCTTGGATGAACTGCTTGGCTTCCGTTTCCAATTTAATCTTAGCTTGCAACTGTTCGTCATAAGGTCGATTGAAACAACAATTATCTAAATAAATTCTCATATCCTCGGAATCTCTCTTGGAATTTTCTTGAATGTAATTCGTTTACTTTGTAAAAAGTCTGTAGTCAAAAGACAATTATCCGCATAGATGATATACTCGTCTGCTTTGGTCTTAATTGTTTTTAAGAAAGCATAATCTAACTCAGTGTCTTCTTTCGGATTATACAAAAAATAATACGCAACGGCAGAATTTACACCGAGCAAATACTTATTATCCTTTTTATCACTTACGGGTAATCGTAATTTGGTTTCCATGAAGTAAATGTATTCACGTATTTTTTCCACTGGAAGTTTTGGATTGAGATTGTTTTCTACAAAGAGTGGTTCGCCTAACGTATAAAAACTAAACTCTCCACCTGTCCCTTCTGTCTTGGAATTTCCTTCTCCATAACCTTGGATGACTCGTTTGACTCTTTCCGCTGTGATTGTCTCTGCATAGTCTTCCATTTCTATCAGGATAAACTTACGATTTCCCCCATCTTCTTTGTTTAGGTTTAACACAGCGTGGGCGGTTGTGCCGGAGCCTGCAAAGGAATCGAGGATGATGTCAGCATTGCTTGTGCTAGTTCTAAGCATTTCAATAATTAAATCAACGGACTTTGGCTGCGGAAAATCATTCTTATTCAGTCCAGGGAAAATATCGCCAAATGCCGATTGCCCTTTCTCAGTATAAAACTTAGAGTTTTGCCAAATAGTAAAAAGCTTCTTTTTGACACTGTCTCCTTCATCTGAAATCGCATAACTTTTTCTATAAATTTTCCAAGTTCCTTTTACATTTTGCGCAATTAATAAATGATTATCTTTTTCTGCTAATTCTTGTCCCCAAGTCCAACATCCTTCAAAACTATCAGGCCAAAGAGGAGTTACTTCTTCTGTAAATTCTTTATTTTTTTTTAACGATACTTTTCCTGTATTTGGACTCACAAAAAAAGGATAAAATAGATTTGGTCGATTCTGTTTACTAAATTCTCTGTGAGTATTTCTTAACTCCATTAATCTATAACGACCATCTGAATCCTCTAATTTATATTCTTTTAAAATCAACTCATCATCTTTAGTAACACTGAATGAATCTTTTGGTTTTTTAGTTTTGCTATAAACTGTTATATATTCATGACTAGTACTAAAATATTTATCTTGGCTCCGACCTTTCGGGTTACACAAAAGTGTTAATTGAGCTACGAAATTGTCTTCGCCAAATATTTCATTCATTAATAATTTTAAATGAGTAGCTTCATTTTCATCAAGTGATACAAAAATCACACCGTCATCCGCAAGGAGTTTGTGCAATAACTGCAAACGTGGATACATCATACAGAGCCATTTGTCGTGGCGACTTAGGTCTTCGCCTTCTTTGCCGACGACTTGCGCGAGCCATTTTTTGATCTTGGGATCGTTTACGTTGTCATTGTAAATCCAGTTTTCATTTCCAGTGTTATACGGTGGGTCTATGCAGATACACTTGATTAGACCCTCATACTCAGGAAGTAATGCCTTGAGTGCTTCTAGATTGTCACCATGGATGATTTTGTTGCCCGACACGTCGTTTGTTTGTGTATCCCTTATCGTAGTAGAGACAGGTCTGAGACCTGTCTCTACGGTAGGGTAACAATACTTATGCTCCAATATCCTAAACGGAACATCTCTGTGGTGGTTTATGACTTTTTCTTTTCCAATCCAGTTGAGTGTAGGCATTAATCATAGTTTTTTGGAAATGTTTGGAATGACAAGTAAAAACTCGTTTTAGGATTCAATCCACACATCAATAAATTGTAATCCTACCATCCTCGCAAATTTCAAACGGTGTTGTGCGTCCTTTAAAATAGAATTTTTAGAATACGAGGCATTGACGAAAATGTATGAGTATACTTTGGAAGAACAGGTTTTTAAGACGAGGTTGTAAAGGGGAATCAAAAAAGCACTGGAAAAGATAATAGGCAGTGAATAGGATGTAAAGAGAACGCGAGTTTGATTGTTAGGAGAAAGATTATGACATTAACGTTAGAACTACCGGATGCATTACCAGATATGCTCCATGTAACTAGAGAACAATTTGAAAAAGAAGCAAAGATAGCTTTACTATTGAAACTTTATGAATTAAAGAGAATCTCATCCGGCATTGCCGCAAAAATCTTGGAAATTCCTAGAGTGGAATTTCTCTTCTTATTAAAACAATATAAAATACCTGTGATTGACCTTGAAGAGGGCGAACTACAGCAGGACATTTTAAATGCGTGAAAGTATTGTAATTAATACAACTCCAATTTTAACTATAATTGCGGCTTGTGGAAATTTACAAATATTAGAAAAGCTATACGGAAGGATAATTGTTCCATTGGAAGTAAAAGAGGAAATATTAGAAGGAGGCAAATCTTTATTTGGCGTAGATGAATTTGTAAATTCCAAATTCTTGACAATATCGCACACTCATGTAATAATTCCAACTCATCTATCAGAATTTTTAGATAAAGGAGAAGCATCGGTTATTGCAACTGCAATCAAAGAAAATATTTCCTTAGTGTGCATTGATGAAACCGAAGGACGAAGATTTGCAAGAATCGAAAAGCTAACTCTTACTGGTTCACTCGGTATATTGTTAAAAGCAAGGAAAAATAAAATTATTCCCTACTCAATGAAAGAAATCATTCCTAAGATTGTAAATCATGGAATTTGGTTAAGCGAAAGAGTCATTCAAGAAGTTTTAGCAGAAGATGACTGAATTTTAAAACCCAACCGACTTACAAGACTTTGCCGCTAGGATGATAATAGTAGCAGACGAAAGTAGAAAAAGAGAATTTGAAAGTAAAATAAAATCTAGCCCGTTTAATGAGATTAGAAATAAAATAGAATTTTTAGAATACGAGGCATTAACGAAAATGTATGAGTATACTTTGGAAGAACAGGTTTTTAAGACGAGGTTGTAAAGGGGAATCAAAAAAGCACTGGAAAAGATAATAGGTAGTGAATAGGATGTAAAGAGGGCGCGAGTTTTGTTGCTAGGAGAAAGATTATGGTTAGTTTGAATATAGAATTATCAGAAGAGCTGTTCGCGGCAATGCACAAAGATAAGACTGAGATGATTAGAGATATTCGTTTGGCAGCGGCAGTAAAATTTTTTGAGAGAGGAATGATTTCGCAAGAAAGAGCAGCTGAACTTGCAGGTATAAGTAGAGCTAAGTTCATCTACTCACTGAAAGAGTTTTCAGTTTCCCCTTTTCAGTATACGGCAGAAGAAATTCTTTCCGAAGTAGATAATTATCTTAATGTCTAAATATTTAATTGTAAACTCCTCTCCAATTATTACACTTTCAAAGGCTAAATTATTATTCCTATTATTGGATAATAAAGAATATTTAATTATCCCAAATGATGTATATAATGAAGTTCTAAAAAAAGACACAGATGAAGTTTTTGTTCACAAGGATGAGCTCTTAAAACGCGTAAATGCTAACTATGTTATTCCAAACGAAATTCTTTCTTGGGGATTAGGTAAAGGAGAATCATCAGTAATAGCGACTGGACTTACATTTTCTAATTCAGTAGTAGTTATAGATGACTTACAGGCTCGAAAATGTGCCCAGATAAATAAACTGAATGTAATCGGAACTCTTGGAATTGTGATTGCTGCAAAAAAAGAAGGAAAAATAAAGAGTGCAAAAGAAGCAATAATTCAACTTATATTTTCCGGTTTATATTTGGATCAAAATCTAATTCAAAAAGTATTACATGAAAAAGTAAATGAGTCTTGGGATTTTATTTAGAGTCTAATCTGCATTAACCATTTTTATTTTTAAAACCAAATTACTATCCATGGTAATCTTCTAAAATTTTACGACTTACAAGACTTTGCCGCTCGTATGATAATAGTAGCAGACGAAAGTAGAAAGAGAGAATTTGATAGTAAAATAAAATCAAGGTTGACTAATTTATTAAAATTTATAAAGTAAAAGTAGAGGGTTATTATGGAGCCATTAAGATTAATTTTTGAAAATTTACCTGAAGTCCTTTCAATACCAGAAGATTTACAACATAGAAAGGTAGAAGTAATTTTCTGGCCACTGGAAACAATACTGTCCAATGTGCAGGACGATATACTTTCTTTTTTTGGCTGTATTTCTGATTTTCCAGATAGAGAGCCTCAAGGCGAACAAGCTTTGCGATTAGGTTTTGAATGAAATATATTTTAGACACAAATGTCTGCATTAATTTTTTGCGAGGTAAGAGTCAATCAATCGCAGATAGGTTAGTTCAAATACCAGCGGCTAATCGCATTATACCATCTATAGTAAAAGCAGAGCTTTATCATGGTGCATATAAAAGTGCACGACCAGAAGAGAATATAAAGAAGGTCAGTAATTTTTTAAAATTACACTCAACTCTTGCCTTTGATGATTCTGCCGCTCAAATTTTTGGGAGGATAAGAGCAAATCTAGAAAGAAAAGGTATTACTATTGGTCCTTATGATTTACAAATTGCATCAATTTCTATTTCTCACAATTGTATTTTAGTTACACATAATACAAATGAATTTTCCCGTATAGATGAATTAAAAATAGAAGATTGGGAAATTCTATAACTCTAAAATTCAACGACTTACAAGACTTTGCCGCTTGTATGATAATAGTAGCAGACGAAAGTAGAAAAAGAGAATTTGAAAGTAAAATAAAATAGAATTTTTAGAATACGAGGCATTGACGAAAATGTATGAGTATACTTTAGAGGAGCAGTTTTTTAGGACGAGGTTGTAATTCGAGAAAATTATGATAGACTAATTTGAAGAAAGAAGATATCATAAAAACATGAAACAGAATCTTTTAGAACCAATGCTAGAATCACTTACTCGAGATGAGAAAGTGCAATTGCTACAACTTATTTTAAAAGATGTAGGAAATAATATTTCTGGAATTGAAAGTCAGCAAGGCGTGTGTGGTGGGAGTGCTTGCATTATCCGCACGCGAATTCCAGTATGGGTATTGGTTCATCAAAGGGAGATTGGTGCAAGTGAGGCGGATATTTTGAATTATTATCCAACCCTTCGAGCAGAAGATTTAGTAAATGCTTGGAGCTACTTTCGTTCTCATAAACAAGAAATCTTAGATGAGATTAAGGAAAACCAAGACGCATAATGGCTAACTTTTATTCCAATGAAAATTTTCCAATTCCAATTGTTCTTGAATTAAGAAAATTTGGACATGATGTTTTAACCATTCAAGAAACAGGTAAAAGTGGAATTACATTTCCTGACGAGGAAGTTCTGTCTTACTGCATTTCACAAAAAAGAATTTTGCTTACTCTAAATAGAAGAGATTTTATTCGTCTTCATAATAAAGATTCCAATCATACTGGAATTTTTATTTGCACCTTTGATTTGAATTTTACTGCTTTGGCAGAGAGAATAGATAAAGCGGCTAATGAAAATACTACTTTCAATGGAAAGTTAATTCGAATCAATAAATCAAATTAGTTATCTGTCCTAGCCTTTTAAAACCAACCGACTTACAAGACTTTGCCGCTTGAAACGTAGTGCCTAAAATTCAACTTTATCGTATACTTCTTCAACAGACAATTCGCAAGCAATAGCGGATAAATAAAGTATGTCGCTATCGGAGTTTGTTTCGGATAATGTCCAGAAACCGGTATTATTTTTCTCGAACTTTTCGATTTTCTTATTCGATTGTGATACCAAAATATATTCTTTTAAAGATTCAATTTGTCTGTAGAGTGCAAATTTTTTTCC